>CANGRU010000131.1 GCA_947456315.1 Beijerinckiaceae bacterium
TCCGTATTGCGCCAGTACTGCCAGTAATCATAGACGGGCAGCATGTCCGAATTCAGCCAGACAGCACCTGACGCCGTCTTGCCCATTTTTGCGCCCGAAGCGGTTGTGAGCAGCGGCGAGGTCAGGCCATAGAGCTGGCCTGTGCCCATGCGCCGGCCCAGATCCATGCCCATGACGATGTTGCCCCATTGATCGGAGCCGCCCATCTGGAGCGTGATGCCATAGCGCTTGTTCAGCTCGACGAAATCGTAGGACTGCAGGCACATATAGTTGAATTCGATGAAGGAGAGCTCCTGCTCGCGGTCGAGACGCATCTTGACCGAGTCCATCGACAGCATGCGGTTGACCGAAAAGTGGCGGCCCACATCACGCAGGAAGTGGATGTAGTTGAGCGCTGTCAGCCATTCGGCATTGTCGGTCATGACCGCATCGGTCTTGCCCTCACCAAAGGTCAGAAACTTTGTGAAGACCTGACGGATGCCCGCTTTGTTGGCCTCGATCTGATCGAGCGTCAAAAGCTTGCGGCTTTCATCGCGCCCTGACGGGTCGCCCACCTGTGTGGTGCCGCCACCCATCAAGGGGATCGGCTTGCCGCCGGTCTTCTGCAGCCAGCGCAGCATCATGATCTGGAGCAGCGAGCCGATGTGCAGGGAGGAGGCGGTGGCGTCAAACCCGATATAGGCAATCAGCTCGCCAGCCTTGGCCTTATCATCCACGCCCTGAAAGTCGGAACATTGGTGGATATAGCCACGCTCCTTCAGAACGGACAGGAAATCGGACTTCGGCTGGAAATCTGTGGTCATGGCATCCTCGGCTCGCGTGCCGGAGGTTTAATCGACAGGGGAGCCGTGCGCAACGTTCGCACCGTCATTGCGAGGAGCCGAAGGCGACGCGGCAATCCAGATGGGCCACGTGAGGCTCTGGATCGCTTCGCTACGCTCGCAATGACGACCAGCTTCGTCTAATTTGGCCTCATGAAACTGACCCGCGCCATAGGCCTGATGTCGGGCACCTCGCTCGACGGGATCGATATTGCGTTCCTCGAAACGGATGGGGAGGCGCAGGTTCGCCCCGGTCCCTTCGCCACGCGGCCCTATTCTGACGCCGAGCGGCGTCTGCTACGGGCGGCCTTGGCTGATGCGCGAGGTCTGACCGATGCCACCCAGCGCCCCGGTATTCTGCCTCAGGCCGAAGCCTTTCTGACCCGCGCCCATGGCGAGGCGGTGCAGGGCTTCTGTCGGGATCAGGGCCTCGATCTGGCCTCCGTCGATCTCATCGGTTTTCATGGCCAGACGGTTTTGCACCAGCCCGGAAACAGGCTGACGGTGCAGATCGGTGATGGTCAGGAGTTGGCCGATGCTTTGGGTCGTCCGGTGGCGTTCGATTTCCGGACGGCGGATGTGATGGCCG
This sequence comes from Beijerinckiaceae bacterium, assembly GCA_947456315.1. Lineage (GTDB taxonomy): Bacteria > Pseudomonadota > Alphaproteobacteria > Rhizobiales > Beijerinckiaceae > Terripilifer. Next base: position 1,411 of record CANGRU010000131.1, read on the forward strand.
GCGGGCAGGGAGCACCCTTGGTGCCGGTCTATCATCGGGCGCTTGCGGCCGGTGCAGCTTTGACGGGCACGGTCGGCTTTCTCAATATCGGCGGTGTGGCCAATGCCACAATCCTGTCAGGGGCGGCCGAACCACTGGCCTGCGACACCGGCCCCGGCAATGCTTTGATCGATGACTTTATGCTCGCCCGCACGGGTGCCCCCTTTGATGCGGATGGTGCGCTGGCGGCTCAAGGCCAACCGGATGAAGCCCTATTGGCCCGCTGGCTGGCGCATCCCTTCTTTGATCAGGCTCCCCCCAAAAGCCTTGATCGCAATGCTTTTGATGTGAGCGGGCTTGACCATCTGTCCGATGCCGATGGTGCTGCGACCCTGACAGCCTTCACCGCGCGGGCAACGGGTCGTCTTTTGCGTCATGTGCCGGAGCGCCCCAAACTCTGGATTGCATGCGGGGGCGGCGTTTACAACAAGACGCTTTTACTATGGCTTGAAAATGAATTAGGCGTAGAAGTTCGTGTATCAGATGAATTTGGGTGGAACGCTAGCGCACTCGAAGCGCAGGCTTTTGCCTATTTGGCCGTGCGCGCAGCCAAAGGGTTGGCGCTGACATTTCCGGGCACCACTGGGGTTCATGCCCCCATGAGCGGCGGGCGGGTCGTTCAGCCGCGGCGTTGACGTATCGTCAACCTGTGATGGCTAAACTGAAGCAATTGTTTAGTCGTTTTACAGGTTTGCTATGTCCAAGCTCATGTTTCAAAGCACGCAGTCGCGTGGCAGCCATGCGCCATCGGCGCGGCACGGGATTTCTTTTCGGGATGTTTTGGTTGGTCTGGCTGTGATCTTTGCCACGATCTGTTTCGCGCTGGCAGCCAAGCGCGACATGGTCTCGGCGGAGGCGCCACACGCCCCCGCACCCATCGTGGTGACTATTCTGCGTTAGTCTTCGGTGCCTTTTTTGGCCCGTGCAGGCGTCGGCAAACGGACCGGATTGTCGAGGCGGCGGTCGAGGTAATTGCCGACTTCTTCAATCAGTTCGTCAACGCGGTTCTCGAAGAAATGGTTGGCGCCTTGGACCACCGCATGTTCGATCTGGATGCCGCGCTGGGTCTTGAGCTTTTCAATAAGGCCCATGACTTCCTTGAGCGGGGCCACGCGGTCCTGATCGCCATGGACGAACAGGCCTGATGAAGGGCATGGCGCCAAGAAGGAATAGTCGAAGCGGTTGGCGGGTGGCGCAATCGAAATGAAGCCTTCGATCTCGGGGCGGCGCATCAAAAGCTGCATGCCGATCCAGGAACCGAAGGAGACGCCGGCAATCCAGCAAGCGCGGGCTTCCGGATTGATCCCCTGCACCCAATCGAGTGCCGCGGCGGCATCGGACAGCTCGCCCGTGCCATGGTCGAAATTGCCCTGACTGCGGCCGACACCGCGAAAGTTGAAGCGCAGCACGGAGAAGCCGCGCTCGGCGAATGTATAATAGAGGTTGTAGACGATCTGGTTGTTCATCGTCCCGCCGAATTGCGGGTGCGGGTGAAGGATCACCGCGATCGGGGCGCCACGCTGTTTGGAGGGATGAAAACGACCTTCGAGACGGCCGGCTGGACCCGTAAAAATGACTTCAGGCATATTGATCCTCGAGACAGCAGGCCACGGATGCGGCCCAGCGTTCAAATGCGTGTCAGGTCAGCCCCTTCGCTTGACTTCGCCGGAGGGCAGCCCCAAATAGCGGTTAGAATCATTCTAACAGCTGAAGGCCCTCGCGGGAGCGGGTAGCCGGCATGGTCTGGGGCGTTCTAGCACGCGGGACCAGTGCAATTGCAAGCAATTTGCGTGAGCCAGCGAAACTCAATGAATCTTGATCGGATCTATCTCGATTATAATGCGACCGCGCCGCTGCTTCCCGCAGCGCGCGACGCCATGATCGCGGCTATGGATCTGGCCGGCAATGCCTCCTCGGTTCATGCCGAGGGCCGTGCTGCACGCAAGGTGATCGAACAGGCGCGCGCAGAGGTTGCCCAGCTGGTCGGCGTGCGCCCGCGTGACATCACTTTTACTTCGGGTGGAACCGAGGCGGCCAATCTGGTCCTCTCACCCGCTTTGAGCGATGGCGGCAAGCCACTGAGCCGCCTCTTTGTCGCGGCAGGGGAACATGCCTGCGTGCTGCAGGGGCATCGGTTTCCGGAGGCTGCCGTCTCGATCGTGCCGCTTCTGGCTGACGGCCAGATTGATCTGGCGGCGCTGAAGCAGCTTTTGGCCGAGGCTGGCGAGGCGCGTGTGCTGCTGGCCCTGCAAGTTGCCAATAATGAGACCGGTGTCATCCAGCCGGTGGCAGAAGCCGCTGGCCTCGTTCACGAGGCGGGCGGGCTCTTGGTCTGCGATGCGGTGCAGGGTCTGGGCCGCATTGATCTCAAGGGGCTGGGCGCCGATGCGCTGTTTGTGTCCGGCCATAAGATTGGTGGGCCCAAAGGGGTCGGCGCTCTGGCTTTTGCCAATACCAAACTCCATATGAACGGCGGCGCCCTTGTGAAGGGTGGCGGTCAGGAAAAGGGTCTGCGGGCGGGGACCGAGAATGTCTCGGCGATTGCGGGCTTTGGCGCGGCGGCGCAAGCGGCCGATCTTGCGGCAACCGCCCAACTTGCCTCTCTGCGCAACGGGCTGGAAGCCAAGGTCGCGAACCTTTTCCCCGCGGCTGTGTTCTTTGGGGTAGGTGCCCCGCGTCTGGCCCAGACATCGGCTTTTGCCGTGCCGGGCGTGAGCGCCGAGACGCTGCTGATCGCGCTAGATCTGGCGGGGGTAGCGGTGTCGTCTGGCTCGGCCTGTTCGTCGGGCAAAGTGCAGGCCTCGCATGTCTTGCTGGCCATGGGGGTTGAACCGGCGCTGGCCAAAGGGGCCTTGCGCATCAGCCTGGGGCTTGGGCATACCCCCCGCGACATCGAAGTCTTTTGCGAGGCGCTCGAGAAGGCGATAAGAAACATCCAGGCGCGCTCGCAAATGAGCGCGGCATAGATTGATCGGACCGGGACGCCGGGACGTATAGTTATTCGTGAAGCCAAACCAGCGGTCCTTGAAACCGCCAAGGTGAGGAGAAGAGCATGGCGGCCGTCCAAGAGACAGTCGATAGGGTGAAGTCTGTCGATGTTGATGCCTATAAGTATGGCTTCGTCTCCGATATTGAATCGGAGAAGGCGCCCAAGGGCCTCAACGAAGACATTGTTCGTTTTATCTCGGCGAAGAAGAATGAGCCCGCGTGGCTGACGGAATGGCGCCTTGAAGCCTATCGGCTTTGGCTGACCATGCGCGAGCCCGATTGGGCGCGCGTCGATTATCCCAAGATCGACTTCCAAGATCTCTATTATTATTCGGCGCCCAAAAGCACGCCGGGACCCAAAAACCTCGATGAGGTCGATCCCGAATTGCTGCGCATTTATGAGAAGCTCGGCATTCCTCTGCGCGAGCAGGAAGTTCTGGCCGGTGTGCAAGAGCGCCGCGTTGCGGTGGATGCGGTGTTTGACTCCGTGTCGGTTGCCACAACCTTCAAGGCGGAGCTCGCCAAGGCCGGCGTGATCTTCTGTCCGATCTCGGAAGCGGTGCATACGCATCCCGAGCTCGTCAAAAAATATCTGGGCTCGGTTGTGCCCGTCGGCGACAATTATTATGCCGCGCTCAATTCGGCGGTCTTCTCGGATGGTTCGTTTGTCTACATCCCGCCGGGTGTGCGTTGCCCGATGGAATTGTCGACCTACTTCCGTATCAACGAGCAGAACACCGGACAATTCGAGCGCACGCTGATCATTGCCGACAAGGGCTCGTATGTGAGCTATCTCGAAGGTTGCACCGCGCCCAAGCGCGATGAGAACCAGCTGCATGCTGCGGTTGTTGAATTGGTCACGCATGATGATGCCGAGATCAAATATTCGACCGTGCAAAATTGGTATCCGGGCGACGCGGATGGCAAGGGCGGCATTTACAACTTTGTGACCAAGCGCGGCGATTGCCGTGGCGACCGCTCCAAAATTTCCTGGACACAGGTCGAGACCGGTTCGGCGATTACCTGGAAATATCCGTCCTGCATTTTGCGGGGCGAGTCGTCGCGCGGCGAATTTTATTCGATCGCGATTTCCAATGGTCGCCAGCAGGTCGATTCCGGCACCAAGATGATCCATCTGGGCAAGAACACCACGAGCCGCATTATCTCGAAGGGGATTTCGGCGGGTCACTCCAACAACACCTATCGTGGACAGGTGTTTGCCCATCGCAAAGCATCCAATGCGCGCAATTTCACCAA
>CANGRU010000132.1 GCA_947456315.1 Beijerinckiaceae bacterium
AATATTTTTTCAAAAAACCGGTCACCATCAATTATCCGTTTGAAAAAGGCCCGCTTTCCCCGCGTTTCCGTGGCGAGCACGCGCTTAGGCGTTATGCAAACGGCGAAGAACGCTGCATTGCTTGCAAGCTGTGCGAGGCTATTTGCCCGGCGCAGGCCATCACCATCGAGGCGGAGCAACGTGCCGACGGTTCACGCCGCACCACGCGCTATGATATTGACATGACCAAATGCATCTATTGCGGCTTCTGTCAGGAAGCTTGCCCGGTGGACGCCATTGTCGAGGGCCCCAATCAGGAATTCGCCGTCGAGACGCGCGAAGAGCTTTATTACGACAAGCAGCGGCTGCTCGAGAATGGCGCTCGCTGGGAGCGCGAGATTGCGCGCAACATCGCGCTCGACGCGCCCTACCGTTGATCTGAGGGATTTGCCATGAGTGCCGCACAGGCTTTCTTCTACCTCTTCTCGACCGTCATGATCGGCTCTGCCTTCATGGTGATTTCCGCGCGCAATCCTGTGCATTCGGTGCTGTTTCTTATTCTGGCCTTCGTCAATGCGGCAGGCCTGTTCCTGATTTTGGGCGCAGAGTTTTTGGCCATGCTGCTGGTCATTGTCTATGTCGGCGCGGTGGCGGTGCTCTTCCTCTTCGTTGTCATGATGCTGGATGTCGACTTCGCCGAATTGAAGCAGGGCTTTCTGCAATATCTGCCGATCGGCTCGCTGATCGGCATTGTCGTGTTGATCGAACTGGTGCTCGTGCTCTCCTCATGGAGTGCTGCACCTGCAGCCATGGGCGCGATTGGCGCGCCTGCGCCCAGCGATGTATCCAACACTTTGGCCATCGGACGCGTGCTCTACACCAAATATGTCTATTTCTTCCAGGCAGCGGGCCTTGTGCTGCTGACTGCGATGATCGGCGCCATCGTGCTCACGCTGCGCCACAAGCCCGATGTCAAGCGTCAGGTCATTGCTGACCAGAATGCGCGCGACAAGTCGGATGTGAAACTCCAGAAAGTGCCCTCACGGGCGGGCGTGTAAGGATCAGCATCATGGACATCGGCTTGAACCAATATCTGATCGTCGCCGCCATGCTGTTCACGCTGGGTGTGCTCGGTATCATTCTCAACCGCAAGAACATCATCGTCATTCTGATGTCGATCGAGCTCATCCTGCTTTCCGTCAATATCAACCTGGTGGCTTTCTCGGCCTATCTGGGCGATCTCACGGGGCAGGTCTTCTCGCTTCTGATCCTCACGGTGGCTGCTGCAGAAGCGGCCATCGGTCTTGCTGTTCTCGTCACCTATTTCCGCAACCGTGGTTCGATCGCGGTTGAGGACATCAACGTTATGAAGGGCTGAAGGACACCGCCATGTATCAGGCCATCGTCTTCCTGCCGCTTCTCGGCTTCCTCATCGCAGGCCTCTTCGGCCGCCAGCTTGGCGCGCGTCCGTCCGAGCTCGTCACGACATCGCTGCTGTTTGTGTCAGCGCTGCTTGCCTGGTCGACCTTTATTTCGGTCGGCTATGGCCATGCGCCGATCAATGTTCCGGTTGTTGCCAACTGGATTTCATCCGGCACGCTGAAAGTCGATTGGGCTTTGCGCGTGGATACGCTCACATCCGTCATGCTGGTTGTCGTCACCTCCGTGTCGGCGCTCGTGCATCTCTATTCCATCGGCTATATGCACGAAGATCCGAGCCGTCCGCGTTTCTTTGCCTATCTCTCGCTGTTCACCTTCGCCATGCTCATGCTGGTGACATCTGACAATCTGGTGCAGATGTTCTTCGGTTGGGAAGGCGTGGGTCTGGCCTCTTATCTTTTGATCGGCTTCTGGTTCCAGAAGCCGTCTGCCAATGCGGCCGCGATGAAGGCTTTCGTCGTCAACCGCGTCGGTGACTTCGGTTTTGCGCTGGGCATTTTCATGCTCTTCGCGCTGACGGGCTCCGTTGCATTCGACCAGATTTTTGCCGCGGCTCCCGGCATTGCGGGAAAACCGATCCATGCTTTCGGGCTGGAGATGGATACGCTGACGCTGACCTGTCTGCTGCTCTTCATGGGTGCCATGGGCAAGTCGGCGCAATTCCTGCTGCACACATGGCTGCCCGATGCGATGGAGGGCCCGACACCTGTGTCGGCGCTGATCCATGCAGCCACCATGGTGACGGCCGGTGTGTTCATGGTCGCGCGACTGTCGCCGATCTTCGAATATGCGCCAGCGGCGTTGACGGTTGTCACCGTGGTGGGTGCGATCACCGCATTCTTTGCCGCGACGGTCGGCCTCGTGCAGAACGACATCAAGCGCGTGATTGCCTATTCAACCTGCTCGCAGCTGGGCTATATGTTCGTGGCGTTGGGTGTGGGCGGCTATTCGCTCGCCATTTTCCATCTCTTTACCCATGCCTTCTTCAAGGCGCTGCTCTTCTTGGGCGCGGGCTCGGTGATCCACGCGATGCATCACGAGCAGGACATGCGCAACATGGGTGGCCTGCGTAAGGACATCCCGTTCACCTTCTGGATGATGACGATCGGCACATTGGCGCTGACGGGCTTCCCCTTCACGGCGGGTTTCTATTCGAAAGATGCGATCATCGAAGCCGCCTATGCGGCTGGCGGTCATTCCGGTGCAGCCACTTTCGGCTTCCTGATGACTCTGATTGCAGCCGGCCTGACGTCTTTCTACTCATGGCGTCTGGTGTTCATGACCTTCTATGGCGAGCGCACCCATGCAGCGCATGGTCATGATGACCATGCCCATGCCGCTCACGGCCACGATGATCACGCGCATGATCACAAGCCGCATGAAAGCCCGCTGGTCATGTTGATCCCGCTGGCCGTGCTGGCACTCGGCGCGCTCTTTGCGGGCATTGCTTTCAACGGCCATTTCATCGGCCATGAATATGATGCGTTCTGGCGCGGTGCGATTTTCACCGGCAAGGACAATCATATTCTCCACGCCATGCATGAAGTTCCGGCTGTCGCCCAATATGGCGCAACTGTCATGATGGTCACGGGCTTCCTCGGCGCGCTCTACGTCTATGTGGTGGCGCCGGGCACCGCGCAGCGCGTCGCGGGTGCCAACCCGATGCTCTACCAATTCCTGCTCAACAAATGGTATTTCGACGAGCTCTATCACTTCATCTTTGTGCGCCCGGCCTTCTGGCTTGGCCGTCTCTTCTGGAAGAGCGGCGATGGACGCATCATTGATGGCATGGGGCCTGACGGTATTTCCGCGCGCGTCATTGATGTCACCAATCGCGTGGTCAAATTGCAGACCGGCTATGTCTACCACTATGCGTTTGCCATGCTGATCGGTGTGGCGGCGATCATCTCGTGGTATCTCGTCGGAGGAGTGCACTGATGTTTGGCTTCGGCATTCTTTCCGGCCTGATCTTCCTGCCGCTTGTCGGCGCGGCCTTCATTCTGGCTTTGCGTGGTGATGGTCCTGCCACACAGGGCAATGCGCGCTGGGCCGCGCTCATCACGACACTGGCGACATTCATTCTCTCGATTGTTGCCTGGAACCGTTTTGATATTGCCAATCCTGCCTTCCAGCTTATCGAGCAGAAGACATGGCTGGGCGAGACAATCCTCTACAAGCTCGGGGTGGATGGCATTTCCATGCCCTTCATCCTGCTCACCACATTCCTGATGCCGTTCTGCATCGCGGCTTCTTGGGAGTCGATCGACACGCGCGTGCGTGAATATATGATCGCTTTCCTTGTGCTCGAAGCCTTGATGATCGGCGTCTTTGCGGCGCTCGATGTCGTGCTGTTCTACGTCTTCTTCGAAGGCGGCCTGATCCCGATGTTCCTGATCATCGGCATTTGGGGCGGCAAGCGGCGCATCTATGCGTCGTTCAAATTCTTCCTTTATACATTGGCCGGCTCGCTGCTGATGTTGCTCGCCATTTTCGCCATGTACGGCGTGGCTGGCACAACCGATATCACTGTGTTGCTGAAGACGCAGTTTGGCGCGTCCATGCAGAAATATCTGTGGCTCGCCTTCTTCGCATCCTTCGCGGTGAAAATGCCAATGTGGCCGGTGCATACATGGCTGCCCGATGCGCACGTGGAGGCGCCCACCGCAGGTTCGGTCATTCTGGCCGGTATTTTGCTCAAGATGGGCGGCTACGGCTTCCTGCGCTTCTCGGTGCCCATGTTCCCCGATGCGTCGCAATATTTTGCGCCGCTCGTCTTCACGCTGTCCGTCATTGCGATCATCTACACTTCGCTGGTGGCGATGGTGCAGGAAGACATGAAGAAGCTGATTGCTTATTCATCGGTTGCTCACATGGGCTTTGTGACCATGGGCATTTTCGCGCTCAACCAACAAGGCGTGCAGGGCGCTGTCTTCCAGATGGTCTCGCATGGTCTGGTGTCTGGCGCGCTCTTCCTGTGTGTCGGCGTGGTCTATGACCGCATGCATACGCGCGAGATCTCGGCCTATGGCGGTCTCGTCAATCGCATGCCGCTCTATGCAGTCGCCATGCTCGTCTTCACCATGGCCAATGTCGGTCTGCCGGGCACATCCGGTTTTGTCGGTGAATTCTTGACGCTCTTGGGTGCTTACAAGGCCAACACATGGGTGGCGCTGTTTGCCACAACAGGTGTCATTCTGTCGGCGGCCTATGCGCTGTTCCTCTATCGCCGTGTGATTTTCGGGGTGTTGGACAAGCCGAGCTTGGAAGGCATCAAGGATCTGTCTGCGCGCGAGATCGCACTGCTGGCACCGCTCCTCTTGCTCACCCTTTATTATGGTGTGCAGCCGGGACCAATTCTGGATGCCTGTGCGGCCTCTGTGACGCTCCTGGTGAAAAATTACGATGCAGCCGTGGCGGCGACCAAGACCGCCGCGCTCGCGATCAATTAAAGGAAACGAGATATGAACTCCCTTTCCTTCGCGCTGGCTCATACGCTTCCGGAATTGATTCTGGCCTGCGGCGCGCTGTCGTTGCTCATGCTGGGCGCTTACAAAGGCTCCAAAGGCGACTGGATCATCTCCGAACTGGCGATTGCCATTCTGGGCATTGCCTTTCTGACACTCTTCACCAAGCTCGACGGCAAGGCACTGATCTGGGACGGCGCTTTTGTGGATGATGCCTATGCCCGCTTCATGAAGGGGCTGACCCTTGTTGGTGCGCTGGTCTGCTTGTTGATGTCACGTGAATTCATGGCGCGCGAAAAGATCGACCAGTTCGAATTTCCCGTCCTGATCCTGCTGTCGACAACCGGCATGCTGATGCTGATCTCGGCGCAAAATCTGATCGGTCTTTATCTCGGCCTCGAATTGATGAGCCTGGCGCTTTATGTCGTGGCTGCTTTCCACCGTGACAATGTGCGCGCCTCCGAGGCGGGGCTGAAATATTTCGTCCTCGGCTCGCTGTCGTCCGGCATGCTGCTCTATGGTTCGTCGCTGCTCTATGGTTTTGCCGGCACCGTCTCTTTCGCAGGCATTGCCGAAGCACTGAAGGGTGGCACGTCCATCGGCGTGGTCTTTGCGCTCGTCTTCGTGCTGGCAGGCCTTGCGTTCAAAATGTCGCTGGTGCCGTTCCACATGTGGACGCCTGACGTTTATGAAGGCGCACCCACACCCGTCACCGCTTTCTTTGCCTCGGCACCGAAAATGGCGGCCGTGGCAATTACCGTGCGTATCATCATCACAGCCTTCCCGGGCGTGACAGCGCAGTGGCAGC
>CANGRU010000133.1 GCA_947456315.1 Beijerinckiaceae bacterium
AAGGACGGTAATGTTTCACCCCTCACTGCATTGGCTTACCAGAAAGAAATTTACGAAATTCAAGATCGCGTTCAATCTGTCCAGACGGAGGTTGTGACAGCCAAGGCGCAACTCGCGTCTCTGATGAATCTCCCGCCCGGAACGCAATTCTCGCTCGTGCGACCACGGCCGCAAGCAGGCGCGCGTGTCCCTGATGCCAAAAAAATGTTGGCCAGTGCCTTGGAGTTTCGGCCCGATGTGCGTGAAGCCCTCTATCAGGAGCGTATCAGCGGACGTGAGCAGGTGGTTGCTCTTCTCGAAACCTTGCCAAGCGTGAATGTGTTTCTCAACGCCAACACGACGAGCAATAGCTATACGCTCAATAAGGAATGGCTGGGTTATGGAGCGCAGGCGAGTTGGAACCTGATGCGGGTCTTTACCCTGCCCATGCGTCAGGCCGAAGCGGAAGCCAAAGACAATCTGGCTCAGGAGCGGGCCCGCGCGCTCATTGCGTCTGTTGCCCTTCAGGTTGCCATCAGCCGCGATCGGTATGTTCAGGCCTTGCGACGCTTGCAAACCGCGAGCGATTTTGAATCTGTTCAAAAGGAATTGCTCGAACAATTGAAGGCGTCAACATCGGCTGCACGCAGTGGTGATCAGGAATTGGTGCGCGAGGAACTTTCAGCCTTGTTCGCGCGTGCCCGTTATGATGTGGCTTTGGCAGAGGTTCAGGCTGCTTGGGCTGTGATCGAAACGACCATGGGCCGTGATCCTTATCCGTCGCTCTCCAATGATTATACTCAAATGAAAGCAGCCTTTAGGGCCAAGCTCGCGGGGCGCATGGTTCAGGCACGTGCCGAGCCGAATGAATAACAGGCTTATTCCCGACGTTTGGGCACTCGTCGGGAATCTCATCTGCATGGCCATGGCGGGTTGTCTGTCTTGTTCAGCTGCCCGTGCTGCAGATGAAGCGCGCGGGCTCGTGCGCTCGTTGGGCGAAGCGATTATCTCAAGCGAGATCTCGGCGCGTATTTTGGTCATGCCGTTTCGTGAGGGCGAGATTTTCAAAGCTGGCGATGTTTTGGTCTCGTTCGATTGTGAGGCCATCAATGCCAATCTGGCGGGCGCTCAAGCTGAACTCAGAGCTGCGGTTATTGCGCTTGATTCGGCGCGTGAAATGGCGCGCATGAAAGCTGCGGGTTTGCGCGATGTCGAAACAGCCGAAGCGCGACGGGATCGTTCAAGTGCAGATGTTGATGCTGCAGCCGCACGAGCGAAAGGCTGCGAAGTTCGCGCGCCATTTTCGGGCGCTGTTGTTGAACGTAATGCCAATCCGCACGAGGTAATCTCACCCTCGACGCCGCTGATGCGGATCGTTGATCGCGAGCGGTTAGAGATCGAGCTTATTGTGTCATCCTCCATGCTTCCTCTTTTGACACCTGGGACTTTGTTCAACTTTCGTGTTGATGATACACGAATAAATTATCAAGCGCGGATTGTGCGGCTTGGTTCTGTTGTCGAGCCAGCGAGCCAGACCGTAAAAGTTTTTGGATCATTCGACACAGATCAAAGTGACATTCTTCATGGCAGTGTTCTTCATGGCAGCGTTCTTCATGGCATGAGTGGCACGGCTAGCTTGTCTGGTTCTGAGGTCCGCCCATGAACATGAAGGCTGAGGTGAAGCCCGCGCGCCCTGCCGCCAATGCAGCGGAAATCTTGTTAGCTATCGAGGCGGCAGCGCGTGGTGCTGGTGATCTGGTTGAACTGTCTCATGTGATCGCCAATGAAACGCGCAAATTGATCAAGTGCGGACAGGTAGGTGTCTTTTCCTGCCGGGATGGAAACCCTGTCTTGGTGGCATTGTCGAGCCTGTCATCGATCGAACGCACATCGCCACTGGTACAAGATCTCGAAGGCGCACTGGCGCGGGTCTGGTCACAAAGCGGTCAGCCGGTGCTTTTGTCTTTGGGGGATTTGCGTGATGGTGACGATCAACGTCTTGTTGATCTGGCTTATGGGTGTTTTGTTCTGGTGCCATTTGTCTGGCGTGACGGTTTACCCTTTGGTGCTATTCTTCTGGGGCGCAACGAGGATTGGTCTGAGCGTGATTTGAAATTGATCTCGCATCTGTCAGGCGCATATGCGCATGCGTGGGCAGCGCTGACCAGACCGTCGCGGATGCGTGTGGATGCACGTTGGCGCAGATACATTTTGCCGGGTGCTCTTGTTTTGGGATTATTGCTGGCCTTGATCCCTGTGCCGCTGACGGCACTTGCTCCTTGTGAAATCGTACCGCTTGATCCCGAAACAATCACGGCGCCGATTGATGGTATTATCCAAACGGTTTTGGTTGAGCCCAATCAGCGGGTCGAGGACGGGCAGGGGCTAGTCGCCTTTGTCGATACGACAATCCGCGGCCGTCTCGATATTGCCGAGCGTGCTGTCGAAGTGTCTGCTGCGCGCGAGCGACGCTTGCAACAAGCAGCGTTCGATGATCGCAATGCGCGGCGCGAGCTGATGATTGCTGCAGCAGAATTGCGGTTGGCCATTGCTGATCGTGATGCGGCGGCCGATCAATTGTCGCGTACCCGTGTGATGGCGGGCCGTGCGGGACTGGCGGTGTTTGCCTCGCGCAAGGAATGGGAGGGGCGACCTGTCTCAACCGGTGAGCGGATCATGCAAATCGCTGCGCCCGAACATGTGCAGGTGCGTATCGACATGCCTGTAAAAGACGCGCCTGTTGTGCGCGATCAAGCACGGGTGCGTGTTTATCTGGATTCTGATCCGCTCAATCCGATTGCTGCGCGTCTTGAGCGGGCTACGTATCACGCCACCCCGATTGCAGGCGGGGGGCTTGCCTTTGTGCTGTATGCGCATCTGGGCGATGTGGTTCCGCCCCGCATCGGCTATCGCGGAACAGCGCAAGTCTTTGGCGATGACGTGCCACTTATCTACTATGTTTTCCGCCGCCCCTTAACCGCCCTGCGCCAGCTGGTGGGACTGTGATCGAGGTTGACGATCTGTTGCCGCCGATGCGGCAGGATTTACGGATTCTACCAGCCTCGCGGCTGGCGTCTGGCGCGCCGGGTTGGGTGATTTTTGACCCTGTGTCGCATCGTTATTTCCAGATCGGGCAGGGGATGGTGGAATTGCTCGGTGAGTGGTCGGTGGGATCAATGGCTGGACTTGCTGACCGGGTAAGGTCGCGCTTTGGACGTCATGTTTTGCCCGATGAAATCATGGCTTTACGCCAGTTTCTGGGCGCGCATGAGCTTTTGGAAACGCAGGATACCGCATCGCTGATCAGTCGGCAGCGTGCGCGCAAACAACATTGGTTAAACTCGCTGGTTCATAATTATCTGTTCTTCCGGATTCCGCTGGTGCGCCCGCAAGCGTTTCTCGAGCGCACGCGCATCGTAGGGGAAATATTGTTTTCGCCAACATCGCTTCTGATCTTTGCGGCTATCGGGTTTGTTGGACTCTTGCTTGCCGCACGGCAATGGGATGCTTTTGTCGCCACGGGGCTTGGACTGCTTGACTGGGAAGGCGCCCTTATTCTTGCAACCTGCGTCCCCTTTGTTAAGACGGCCCATGAATTGGGACATGCCTATATGGCAACGCGCTATCATGTGCGTGTGCCGACCATGGGGCTTGCTTTCATGGTTTTGGCCCCTTTCCTTTATTCTGATGTGACAGATGCCTGGCGCTTGTCGTCACGTTGGCAGAGGCTGGCGAGTGATTGCGCGGGGCTGCTTGTTGAGTTGATGATTGCCGCAGTTGCTCTGTTTTTGTGGGTCTTCTTACCACCGGGTTCGTTGCGCACTTCAGTGTTTGCGCTGGCGACAACAAGTTTGCTGCTAGGCCTTGCGTTGAATCTCAACCCCTTCATGCGCTTCGATGGCTATCACATTCTGGCTGATTTTCTGGGTGTTCCCAATTTGCAGACGCGTGCCATGGTCATGGGGCGCTGGGCCTTGCGTGAATTGTTGTTTGGATTAGGCGCACCTATGCCTGAGCAAATGAGCCGACCGCGCATGATAGCAATGGCCTTGTATGCCTATGCGATCTGGATTTACCGCTTCTTTTTGTTTCTTGGCATTGCGGTTCTTGTCTATCATTTCGCCTTCAAAGCGCTCGGGATCATTTTGTTCCTGATCGAGATCATCTGGTTTGTATTGCTTCCCATCGTGCAGGAGATTTTACGTTGGTGGAAAGGGCGCGCCTATGTCGTGCGTACGCGCCGCGCTGTGCTGACTTTCTGCCTTTTTGGCGGATCTATGCTGGCGTTTATTGTGCCGTTGCCTACCTCCGTTGCCGTGCCTGCTGTTGCGACAGCTCGGGTTGATGCGCCCATGTTTGCGCGGGCGCCCGGTCGCATCATGAGTCTGGTTGTTGTTGACGGACAATCTGTGAAAGCGGGCGAAGAATTGATGCGGCTACATGCGCCTGATTTGTCCGCACAGGCGCATTTTGCAGAGCTTCAACTGTCCTTAAAAAAAATCCGTCTGGCGCGCGCGGCTGCCAATGCTGTTGAGCGTGGTGAAGTTCGCGTCCTTGAAAATGAAGTCGTCGCAGCCCAGCGCCGCCTTGACGGGTTGCAGCTTCAAGAAAGCGAACTAATCCTGCGTGCACCCCATGACGGCATCATCCGTGAGCTCAATCCTGATTTGCGTGTGGGTCAATGGGTGGGGGTGAAGACGGCACTGTTCCGGGTGCTTGCCCCCGCCGAGCTAGAAATCAAAGGTTATGCCGAAGAGCCGGATCTGCGCCGCCTGCGGTTGGGGGCAGAGGGTGTTTTTATGCCCGATGATACATCCCGCCCGAGCGTGCCTGTCATCCTGAAGGACATTGGGCCCACGGCGGTTGAAACACTCGATGTGTCGATACTGGCCTCGGTCCATGATGGGCCCGTGCAGGTCGTGCAGGACCGGTCTGAGCGGGGCCTGAAGCCCCTCCTGTCTGTTTACGGGGTCACGCTGGAGCCCCAAAAGCCCTTTGCCCCTGAGCAGGAAATCAGGGGACAGGTGCGCCTAGAGGGGGTGGCTGAGAGCATGGCGCTGCGCGTCCTTCGCCGGGTCTTTGGGGTCCTGATCCGGGAGTCGGGTGCCTGAGAGGGGATTTTGAGGGGTTTTTGCCTTGCACAAGGGGCATTTGCCCCCTATAAGCGCGCTCATTCCACAGGCGGATCATGTGGCAGCCCTGCTTTAAGGGCCTGCTTCCGGTGGGTGTTCGCACCCCAAAAAATCCGCCGAGGTCAAACCGGAGAAGACGACTATGGCACTTCCTGAATTTTCTATGCGTTCATTGCTGGACGCTGGCGCGCATTTCGGTCACCAGGCTCATCGCTGGAACCCGAAAATGGCCCAGTATATTTTCGGCACACGCAACAACATCCACATCATCGATCTCGCCCAGTCTGTGCCGATGCTTCATCAGGCGCTGAAGGCCGTTTCTGATACGGTCGCCAAGGGTGGTCGCGTGTTGTTTGTTGGCACCAAGCGTCAGGCTGCTGACCAGATTGCCGACGCTGCCAAGCGTTCGGCCCAGTATTACATCAATTCGCGTTGGCTCGGCGGCATGCTGACCAACTGGAAGACCATCTCGGGTTCGATCAGCCGTCTGCGCAAGCTGGACGAAATGCTGTCGTCGGGCGCTGCTGGTCTGACCAAGAAAGAACGCCTCCT
>CANGRU010000134.1 GCA_947456315.1 Beijerinckiaceae bacterium
GGCGTCGAGGTGCAAAAGCCCGCGCATGAGGAAAAGACATTTGATGAATTGCGCGCCCGCATTGCTGCGACGGTCGCTTTTGTGAAGAGCATTGATCCGGCCAAGATTGATGCAGCCGAGGGCCGTGAAATCACCTGGTCAACTTCGGCCAATACACGCGTCATGCTGGGTGAAGATTTTGCGCTTCATCAGGCTATGCCGCAGTTCTTTTTTCACGTAACCACCGCCTATGCGATCTTGCGCCATAACGGCGTTGATCTCGCCAAGCGTGATTTCATGGGCGATGTGCCGCGCGTGAAATTTATCTAACAGCACTTAAAGAGAAAGACAGATCACATGACGATCAAGCGTATCGGTCCCGGCGTCCGCATGAGCAAGGCCGTGGTGCATGGCAATACGGTCTATACGGCGGGCCAGGTCGCCGACAAAACGGTGGGCTTGAGCGTTGCGGAGCAGACGCAGGAAATCGTCGATCTGATTGACGCAATTCTGGCTGAAGCCGGATCTGACAAGACAAAGATCCTGTCAGCCACGATCTATCTTTCCGATATCGCGACGTTCCCGGAAATGAACTCGGTCTGGGACAAGTGGGTTGTGCAAGGCCATACGCCGGCGCGCGCGACACTCGAAGCCAAGCTTGTCGGCCCGCAATATAAAGTCGAAATCGCCGTGATTGCGGCCATCTAAAATCAGGCGCCCCGGATTTGGTCCGGGGCGAAACAATGAGATCAAAGCCGCAAAGGCTCAGGGAGACAATAATGACGCGCGATGAAGCCAAACAAAAACTGGTCGCTGGTGGCCATATTCTCGATGCCGCTGGTCAAGGCGATTTCACGCGCGGTCACATTTGTGTTCGCGTGCCTGATGATGCCAACCAGTTTTACATGAAGCCGCATTCGTTCGGCTTTGATGAAATGACCGTCGACAACGTCGTCACCTGCGACCTTGAAGGAAACAAGGTTGATGGTTGGGCACCGCGTCACAGCGAAGTCTATATCCATTCCGAAATTTTCAAGATGCGTCCGGACCTGAACGCCAGCATTCATACGCATCCGACTTATGCTGTTGCCTTTTCGGCGATGGGTCGTCGTATGAAAGCCTTGAGCCAACCCAGCGCTTTGTTTGTCGATAATTATGGCGTCTACACGGATTCCATCGATCTCATCCGTTCAAAGGATATGGGATATGGTGTCGCCAAGGCACTCGGCAAATGTCCGGTCGTGTTTTTGAAAAATCACGGCGTGGTTGTTTGCGGTCCAACGATTGAAGATGCTGTAATCAGCTGCATCATGCTCGAAAATGCCTGCCAGATTCAGATGATTGCTGAAGCTGCTGGTGAGACAGCCGGCGAGTTCCCGATGGAAGATGTGATGGCGCTGCGCAAGAAATTGTTGAGCCCTGAGCAGAATGCCATCAACTTCAAATATCTGCAGCGTCGCGTCGAACGCGCTCGCTAACAAATCAAAAGAGCGGCGGGCTTGATCCCGCCGCCGTCAAAAATCAAAGACGGGAGGCGTAGATGAAGGCCATTGTCATTCGGCAATTTGGTCCCCCAGATGTCATGACTTATGAGGATCTGCCTGATCCTGCACCCCGTCATGGCGAGATCCGCATTGCTGTTCATGCCGCAACCGTCAACCGCGTTCTTGATGTTGCTGTGCGACGTGGCGAGCAAGCCCAGCGCGGCGTTGAATTACCCCTGATTCCCGGCGTCGATTGCGCAGGCATAATCGATGCTATCGGCCCCGGCGTAACCAAATTCAAAGTGGGCGATCGCGTGTGCGCAGCCGGCCGCATGCCGCTCGATCCGTGTAATGAAGATGGCACGGGTGGCACAGAGCGCAATGGCATGATGGGCATTAAGCGCCCGGGTGGTTTTGCAGAAAAAGTCTGTGTTCCCGCCAGCTCCGCTTTTGCGTTGCCGGACAAGCTCGGTTTCCACGAAGCTGCTGTTGTCATGCGCCATTGTCCGACCGCTTGGAACTTGCTCGTCAATGTGGCTGGCTTGAAGGCAGGCGAATGGGTTCTCATTATGGGCGCCAGCGGCAATCTGGGCAGTGTTGGCATCCAGATCGCGAAACATGTGATCGGCGCGCGCGTCATCACAACAGCAGGCTCGCGTGAGCGCGCTGATTCCGGTCTCGCGCTGGGCGCTGATTATGCGATTGATTATTCAACACAGGATTTGCGTGCCGAAGTGATGCGCATCACAGAGGGCAAAGGCGTCCATGTGCTCTATGATAATATTGCCAATCCGAAAGTGCTGCCGGAGGCCTTTTTGACGCTGGGTGATAAAGGTCGCTTGGTAACAGCCGGCGCTCATGGCGGCCCGAATGTGATGATCAACTTCTTCCACCTCTATGACCACAAGATCACGATCAAGGGCATGCCGGGTTCACGCGATGAAGATCGTCCGAAATGTTTTGCCGCTGCTGCAGACGGCAAGATCAAAGTGCGCATTGCGCATGTCTTGCCGCTGTCCAAAGCGGTGGAAGCGCATCGGATGATGGAAGCCGATGCCGGCATGGGCAAAATCGTGCTCGACCCGACAATGGGTTAGGTCAGGCACCTTTGAACAGGCGGAACATCTCGCTGATCCGCCATGGCTTCGAGATCAATTGCGCATTGGGCGGGAGCTGCTTGTCCAGAAGACCGGCGGCTCCTGTCGACAAGATCACTTTAATGGCGGGCCACGTTTTCATGACGATGTTGGCCAGAACCACGCCATCCATGCCGGGCATCATCACATCGGTAAAAATAGCCGAGAGATTGAGGGCGTGTTCCTGAAGGATCATCAAAGCTTCTTCGCCCGTCTCGACTTCGATCACATTGACCCGAAGCTCTTCCAGAATAGAGCGGGCCAGCCCCGCATCCTGGGTTGAATTGACGACCAGAACGCTTTGCCCCGCAGCCATGAGCGCGCCGGCTGTGCCCGCCAGCGCCAGTCCGGCAGCAGCGAGTTTGTCGCCCGTGCCGTGGGGGCGCAGGCGCACACCCGCATTTTCAGCCTCGCCGATGAATTCGACCCCCGCTTTTTGCAGGGCCTCACGAACGGCGCGCAATTTTTCCGGACTGCCAGAATAGCGCCCGGTTTCAAAATTATGGATTGTGTTGCGATGGACGCCCGCAGCCTGCGCCAGCTGGTCGAGCGACCAATTGACGGCGGCGCGTGCCATTCTGACTTGTGCTGGCGTCACTGTTTCCCTGCCTTTTATCTCTTTTTTGTTATAATGGACCAAATCCCGCGTCTCATCCAGCCCTCGACATAAATGCAACGCTAAAGTTTTGGTCTTATTGGGATAGGTCTCTCAGCTTGCATGCCCCATAGGGCGGGCGGTATGTGACGGGCAGAGAGTTTCCAGAAACAGGCCGTGTCATGACGATCCGTGTTCATCAGGGTGATTTGCCGGCCAGCGCCTCATTCGGGGCAAGCGTGGCCATAGATACCGAGACCCTGGGTCTCAACCCGCATCGCGACCGGCTTTGCGTCGTGCAATTGTCGGCGGGCGATGGAACCGCTGATGTGGTCCAGATCGCGCAGGGCCAAACCAGTGCCCCAAACCTGCAAAAGCTGCTGGCTGACCCCTCTGTGACCAAGATTTTCCACTTTGGTCGCTTTGATATCGCTGTTCTGGAAAAGACTTTTGGGACGCCGGTCAATGGCGTTTATTGCACCAAGATCGCCTCCAAACTGGTTCGCACCTATACGGATCGGCATGGGCTGAAAGATCTGACCCGGGAATTGATCGGCATTGAATTGTCGAAACAGCAGCAATCCTCGGACTGGGCGGCCACAAGCCTGAGTGAAGCGCAATTGACCTATGCTGCGTCGGATGTCCTGCATCTGCATGCTTTGAAGGACAAGCTGGACGCCATGCTGGCTCGGGAGGGCCGGACAGAGGTGGCTGCCGCTTGCTTTGGCTTTTTACCGGTCCGCGCCCGTCTCGACTTGCTGGGTTGGCCCGAGCAGGACATATTTGCGCACCAATGATCAGATATCGGTCTGGTCTTCTGATTTTGGGCCCCATAGGAACGACAACGTGACAATGAACGGACGGATGGATCAAACGGGACAAGGTGCACAACGCGCCTTGAATTTCCGCGCGGCCAGTCGCCATTCTGCGCAGGTTTTGTTTTTGCGTCGTGCCTTGTTGACGGGTGCTGTTGTGGGTTCCCTCGCGGCTATCGGCATTGGCTGGTTCAACCCGTTTGGCAAGAGCGCGCCTGAAATGTCGATCAAAGGCAGCAATCTTGACGGCACACGTGTGACGATGGAGCAGCCGCGTCTGGCGGGCTATCGGCGCGATGGGCGGCCCTATGAAGTCAACGCAGATTCTGGTGTGCAGGATGTGCGCGCCCCCAATCTTCTTGAACTCAATAATCTCGACGCCAAAATTGGTATGATCGACCAGACAAGTGTGCGCGTGGTCTCATCCATGGGCACCTATGACAGTTTCCGTGAATTCATAGACTTTCATAGCGCTGTGCGCGTGCGGTCGAATACATATGATATCGACATGAAGAGCGCACGGATGGACTTCAAAGCCGGCACGATGGTGACGGATGAGAAGGTCAAAGTGCTCATCAACGAAGGTCAAATCCAAGCCGATAAAATGAACATGGTCGACAATGGCCAAGGGCTTATTTTTGAAGGTAAGGTGCGTTCAACATTTTCTTCGGGCAATCCGTCCGAACCGACTTCAGGGGGCACGGCGCAATGAGATTAACGGCCGCATTCACGGCAGTTTTCGTTGCTGTGGGTCTTCTGTGCGCGGGCGCGCAGGCTGCAGGGACCGCTTCTGCACCGCAGGTTAAAAAGCGCAACAACGGTTCCGTCTTGCCCGGTGGTGACGCCAAAGCGCCGATCACTGTGGATGCTGAGAAGCTCGAATATTTCGACCGCGACCAAAAGCTTGTCTACACGGGCAATGTGTTTGTGCAGCAAGGCGATTCTAATATGCGCGCCTCCATCATGACAGTCTTTCTCACCAAAGACGAAGGCATGGCGGCAGCCCAGCAGGCTGTGCAAACAGATTCATCGGGGCGCATTCGTCGCATTGAAGCCAAAGGGCCGGTCACCGTGACGCAACGCGATCAGGTCGGCACAGGCGACAATGGCGTGTTCGATAAAATCGACAACAAAGTTTATCTGTTCGGAAATGTCGTGCTGAGTCAGGGTACCAATGTCACCAAAGGCGATGGCGACTCCAAGCTCGTCTACGATCTCGACACCGGCTATGCGCAGGTGATCGGCGGGCGTGTGAATTCCATTTTCACACCGGGTTCGACGGACGAAAAAACATCGGCCAAGCCCTCCGAGCGCAGTTCTGCGCGCTAATTGAGAATGTGAGCCGAGCCAGTGGCGACGTCTTCCCTGACAAAAAATGCGGATCTGCGCGAGGCGTCAAACCCAGCGCAGGGTGAAGGCTGGCTTGCTGCGCATGGTCTTGGCAAAAGCTATGGCGGCCGGCAGGTTGTTCAGGATGCCAGTCTAGCTGTTTGCCGTGGCGAGGCCGTGGGCCTGCTGGGTCCCAATGGCGCTGGCAAGACGACCGTATTTTATATGATCACGGGTTTGGTGCGTCCCGATAAGGGACGCATCGATCTTGATGGGCATGCGGTGACGCAGCTCCCCA
>CANGRU010000135.1 GCA_947456315.1 Beijerinckiaceae bacterium
AGCTTTTGAAAAACGTATCCGCGGCACGTTTGGACGCCTCTTTGGACCCCCGCGCCTCGGTCAAACGGGCAATCTCGGCGTGCAAAAGGGCGATCCGCTCATCAAGCTCATGGACGGAAAGCGCATCGAGCGCCTGCCCGACTTCATGGGTAACAGGCGGTTTGGGGCGGCTGCCAAAAACATCTTCGTCCTCGCGCGCCATAAAAGCCTCCCTCAGCCCAAGCTTTGAACAGGGACAGTATAGAGCCGCAATTCGTGCTAGAAAATGCATCTATTGAAATGGGAGCCCAACATGTCGAGCCTGCCGCAAAACATGACCGCGATTGTGATCACCACCTTTGGCGAACCCGATGTCTTGCAGGCGCAAGAGCGCGCCATCGACATGCCCGGTGACCATGAGATTCTGATCGCCGTCAAAGCAGCCGGTGTGAACCGCCCCGATGTGTCACAGCGCCAAGGCAAATATCCGCCACCCCCCGGCGCGCCGCAAGATGTGCCGGGCCTTGAAGTGGCCGGCACGATCGTCGCCTGCGGTCATCAGGTGACGCGCTGGAAAGTCGGCGATGCGGTTTGCGCGCTTGTTCCCGGTGGCGGCTATGCCAGCTTTTGCCTCGCCCATGAAAGCAATGCTTTGCCTGTGCCGCAGGGCTTTTCTTTTGTTGAGGCCGCCGCCCTGCCCGAAACATTCTTCACCGTCTGGACCAATGTGTTTCAGCGCGGCCATCTGGTCCGTGGCGAAACGCTGCTCATCCACGGCGGCTCATCCGGCATCGGCACAACCGCCATCATGCTGGGCAAAGCCTTTGGCGCAAAGGTCATCGTCACCGCCGGCACGGATGAGAAATGCGCCGCTTGCATCAAGCTCGGCGCGGATCAGGCGATCAATTACAAAACACAGGATTTTGTCGCAGAGGTGAAGTCCATCACCGGCGGCAAAGGGGCCGATGTCATTCTCGATATGGTCGGCGGCTCTTATGTGCAGCGCAATTACGAGGCGGCGGCTGTTGAAGGCCGCATCGTCCAGATTGCCTTCATGCAGGGCTACAAGATCGACACGCTCGATATGCGTGCCATCAGCGCCAAGCGCCTGACGCACACAGGCTCAACGCTGCGCCCGCGCACGCCTGAGCAAAAGGCGATCATTGCCCGCGAGCTGGAGGCCAAGGTCTGGCCGTTGCTCGACCAGGGCGCCTTCCGCCCGGTGATCGATGCGACCTATCCCTTGGCGCAGGCGGCCCGCGCTCATGCCCATATGGAAGCCTCCACCCATGTCGGAAAGATCGTTTTGACCCTCTGAAGAGGCAATTTCGCACCCAGAAGCGGGTCTGGCGGATTGCCTTTCCCCCCTTGCGGACCTATATTCGGGGTCATTCCCGTCATGGATGATGTGTTGTGAGGCTTGGCCTCGGCCGGGCCAGAGCCCGGTGACGCTCGTCCCCAGTTTGCTTGGAGTCTCAGAAATGAGCAACGCGCCCCTGATGCCCAAGGCCACGGCTGTGTGGCTCGTCGACAATACCGCTCTGTCCTTCGATCAGATCGCTGATTTCTGCAAACTTCACCCGCTCGAGGTGAAGGGCATTGCTGACGGCGAAGTCGCTGCCGGCATCAAAGGACATGACCCGATCACATCCGGCCAATTGACCCGCGAAGAAATCGCCAAAGGCGAAGCTGATCCGGAATTTCGCCTGACGCTGGCAAAATCCAAGGTTGTGTTGCCGGAAGTAAAGAAGGCGCGCGGCCCGCGCTACACACCTCTGTCACGCCGTCAGGATCGCCCGAACGCCATTCTCTGGCTCGTGCGTAACCACCCTGAGTTGAAAGATACGCAGATCATGCGCTTGGCTGGCACAACCAAGACCACGCTCCAGCAGATCCGTGACCGGACGCATTGGAATTCAGCTGCTCTGTCGCCACTCGACCCTGTCACTTTGGGCCTGTGCTCGCAGCTTGATCTCGATCTCGAAGTGAACCGCGCCGCCAAGGATCGTCCGGCTCAGGCTGATGATCAGGGCGCAACACTGGTTCCGGCAGAAATCACCACGGCTCCACGCCAGCCTGCGACGCAGGAAGACGTGTTTGGCACCAGCACTCCGGCACCGCGCCGCGAGCAGGAAGACAGCCTCGATCTCGATGCGGTTTTCGGCAAGCTCAATGCGCTGAAGCACGGCGACGACTGAGCCCGTTCCGTTCGCAATTTCTTTTGAAGACAATATCAAGGCGCGGCCGATTGCGGACCGCGCCTTTTCGATGCAATGCTCCCTGTAATCGCGGGCGGACGACACCCCCGCCATTCGGGGGAAACCATGCTCAAGGACCAAGCGGGACATCTACGCCCCTGGCTCGCCCATTACCCGCAAGGCGTGCCCGCGCAGATTGATGAACAGTCGCGTGAAACCATTGCCGATATCATCCGCCATGCAGGCACTGCTTTTGCTCACCGACCGGCTGCGGAAAGTTTTGGCGTCCGCCTGACCTATGGCGAGCTCCTGCAACGCGCTCAAGACGTCGCGACAGGCCTGCAACGGCTCGGCCTGAAAAAAGGCGACCGCATTGCCATCATGATGCCCAATATCATGGCCTATCCGGCGATCATGTTTGGCGCGCTGCTGGGCGGCTTTGTCGTCGTCAACATCAACCCGCTCTACACGGCACGCGAACTGACCCATCAGGTGAATGATTCCGGCGCACGCGTGCTCTTCGTGCTCGAAAATTTCGCCCACACGGTGCAAGAAGCACTTGATGAGCTGACCGCGGAAATGGCGGTGATTGTAAAACCCGGCGACCTGATTGGCCTCAAAGGCCATGTCGTCAATTTCGTCTCGCGCTACATCAAGCGCAATGTGAAGCCCTATAAGCTTCCCGCCACCCTACCCTTCTCCAATTTTCTGTTTTTTGCCCAGCAAGGCACATTCACGCCCGTGGAGATCGGCCCTGATGATATGGCCTTTCTGCAATATACGGGCGGCACAACGGGGCGCGCCAAAGGCGCGATCCTGCTCCATCGCAATATCATCGCCAATGTGAACCAGTGTCAGGCGTGGCTGCGTTCTTTTGCGGGCGAGCGCGATGACCATGTGATGGTGACAGCACTGCCGCTTTATCACATTCTGGCCCTCACAGCCTGCTGCCTGTTTGTCGCCAAACTCGGCGGCTGCCAGATTCTCATTCCCAATCCGCGTGATCTGCCGACCTTTGTCAAAACGATCAAAGGCGTGCGCATGACGATGATCGTGGTTGTCAACACGCTCGCCAATGCGCTGGCCTCGCGCGACGATTTCCAACAGGTCGATTTTTCGCAGCTGGCCTTTGCCATTTCCGGCGGCATGGCGACACAAGCCGCTGTGGCCAAGAAATGGAAGGCTGTGACAGGCCGCCCCTTGATCGAAGGCTACGGCCTGTCGGAAACATCACCGGTTGCCTGTGTGAACCGTCTCGACATTGACGAGTTTACCGGCGGCGTTGGCTACCCTGTGTCTTCCACGGATATCTCGATCCGCAATGACAAGGGCGAGGAAGTGGCGCTTGGCGAGTCGGGCGAGATTTGCATCAAAGGCCCGCAGATCATGGCAGGCTATTGGCGCCAGCCCGAGGAAACAGCAAAATCCATGACGCCGGACGGCTATTTCCGCACAGGCGACATTGGCACGGTGGCAGAAGATGGTCTGGTGCGCATTGTGGATCGCATCAAGGACATGATTCTCGTGTCAGGGTTCAACGTCTATCCGAACGAAGTGGAAGACGTGCTCACCCAACATCCCAATATTGCTGAAGCCGCTGTGGTGGGCGTGCCTGATGACCATTCCGGCGAAGCCGTGCGGGCCTTTGTGGTCACACGTGATGGCGCGCGCATGGATGAAGAAGAATTGCGCAGCTGGTGCCGCGAAAAACTGACCGGCTACAAAATCCCGCGCCAGATCGATATGCGCGAGTCCTTGCCAAAAACACCGGTCGGCAAAATCCTGCGTCGCGAATTACGCGATGAGGTGATGAAGGGGTGAGTATAATCCCCCTCCCCCTTGAGGGGAGGGGTTAGAGGTGGGGGTCGCGCCATCCCGATCATTGGCGAGGTGCAATATGAGCCTTGGCAAACCTGACTATGAAGCACCATCAAAATTACGACGAGACCAATCAAAGCGGCTGCGCAAACAAGTCTCTCCTGCAGAGCGAAAACTCTGGCGGGCCATGCGCGAAGCTATTCTGCTTGAGGGAACGCACTTTCGTCGTCAGGTGCCCATCGGCAATTACATCGCCGATTTTTGCGCACAAGGCTGCAGGCTGATCATTGAAGTCGACGGGGAGCAGCATGCGCAAGATGCGGCACGCGTACACGATGCGAAGCGCGATCAGTTTTTAAGAGATGCAGGATACAGGGTTCTGCGTTTCTCAACACGCGATGTAAATTTTGAATTGCAGTCCGTTCTGGAAACGATTGGCGCTGCTGTCAGAGCGCCACTTTCTGAAACATCGCGCGACCCCCACCCCTAGCCCCTCCCCTCAAGGGGGAGGGGGACGCTGGCTGCGCTTAAATCCCCTTGCTGCCCAGCGCTGCAGCGATCTCATCCAGAATTGCCGGATCATCAATGGTAGCTGGTGTTGACCACTCGTCCCCATCGGCAATTTTCTTCATCGTGCCGCGCAAGATTTTGCCGGAGCGGGTCTTGGGCAGACGATTGACGGTGATCGCAATTTTGAACGCCGCCACAGGTCCGATCTTGTCGCGCACCAGTTTGACGATTTCTTTTTCGATCTCGAGCGGCGATTGCGTCACGCCCGATTTCAGCACCACAAAGCCGCACGGCTGCTCGCCCTTCAGCTCGTCCTTGATGCCGATCACCGCACATTCGGCAACGGCCGGATGCGAGGCGAGAACTTCTTCCATGCCGCCCGTCGACAAACGATGGCCGGCAACATTGATGATGTCATCGGTGCGGCCCATGATGAAGAGATAGCCATCTTCATCTTTGAAGCCCGCATCGGCGGTCTTGTAGAAGCCGGGGAATTCTTCGAGATAGCTTTCTTTCATGCGGCCATCATTCTGCCAGAGCGTTGGCAGGCAGCCGGGCGGCAGCGGCAGCTTGATCACGATGGAGCCCATCTGGCCGTTGGGGACAGGCTTGGCAGCCTCGTCAACAATCTGCACATCATAGCCCGGCATCGGCACGGTCGGTGAGCCATGTTTGATTGGCAGCAGGCCCAGACCCACCGGATTGCCGACAATGCCCCAGCCGGTTTCGGTCTGCCACCAATGATCGACCACGGGCACACCCAAAACTTGTTCAGCCCAAGCAACCGTATCGGGATCGGCGCGCTCGCCCGCCAGAAACAGTGTGCGCAAAGTTTTGGTCGAATATTTCTGCAAGAAGATTGCGTCCGGATCTTCCTTGCGGATCGCACGGAAAGCGGTGGGTGCCGTGAACAAGGCCACCGCTTTATATTCTTCAATCACACGCCAGAACGCACCTGCATCCGGCGTGCCGATCGGCTTGCCTTCATAGACAATCGTCGTCGCGCCATGCAGCAGCGGGCCATAGACAATGTACGAGTGACCCACCACCCAGCCGACATCTGACGCCGACCAGAACACTTCCCCCGGATTAATCCCGTAAAGATTCTTCATCGTC
>CANGRU010000136.1 GCA_947456315.1 Beijerinckiaceae bacterium
AATGGCTTCGAGATAATGCGCGCGGATCAAATCACCGGGCAAAGCGACATGCTCGAGACGCGACGCGACGCGATCAGCCACCACTTCTTCGAGCGAATGCAGATTGAGAATGGACGGACGAATGAAGCCCGCCATTTCAGGCTCACGCGCCACCGCCTCTTCCGCTTCCGTGCGGAGCCGGAGAAAAATCGGGTCGGCCTGACCTGCAAGTGAGATGTCAGCCGTCTGCGCCTGCGCCATTCAAAAACTCCTCTAGAGCCACCCTTCTACCATGGCCCGCCGCCAAAGGGCGAGCGTCTCCGGCTCAGGGGCGCTCCTTCAAAAAGGCCAGCACGCCCTCTTTGAAAACCTTGTCCCCCACCGCCAGATTGTGGTCGCGGCCGGGAATATCGAGGGCCTTGGCGCCGGGGATGAGGGCTGCCGCCTCATGCGGATTGCCCGCCACATCATCCTTGGTCCCCACCGCCACCAGAACCGGCACGCGGATGGCGGCCGCTTCCTCACGGGTCAACGTCTGGCGCGAGCCTCGGATGCAGGCCGCCAAAGCATTCAGATCACTCTTGGTCTGTTCGGCAAAGGCGCGGAACATCCGCTGCATCGGGTCTGTCAGATCATCCAGCGAGGGCGCTTCCATAGCGTCGGCTATGCCTAACGGCAGGCCAAGCCCATGCACCAGATGATTGCCAAGCCCGCCCAGAACGGCCGAGCGGACATATTCACGATGATTCAGCGCCAGAAAAGCGGTGATCCGCGCGCCCATGGAATAGCCCATGACATCGATCTTGCCGAGCTTGAGATGTTCGATCAGGCGGCGCGCATCCTCGGCCATGGTGGCGGTGTGATAGAGCGCCGGATCATAGACCTTCTGGCTGGCGCCATGGCCGCGGTTGTCGAGCGCAATGACGCGCCGGCCCGCATGGGTCAAAAACTTCACCCACAGCGTATTGACCCAATTGACGGCATGGTTGGAGCCAAAGCCATGGATCAGCAGGATGGGCTCGCCCACGTCAGGGCCCGTCGGGGCATGGTCGATATAGGCAATCTGCAGCCCGTCTGAATTGAAAAAGTGCATCTGGGGCATCCGGGGGAACGGGCGCGGACCATAGCGAAAGCTCCGGCCCGGGTGAAGGGTGTTGACGTCTGACCCTAGAGGCCGGGGGTTAAGCCTTTTTGACTCTACCCAAGGCGGCTTGCCTCGCTTATGGTGCGCGGCATCCAAGACCTATCCAAGACCCACCCAGACGCACGGATTCCCAAGCCATGGCCGAACATTCCACGCCCCATTTCCACAACCAGCCGGGTGTGCCCGTCGTGCGCGTTGGGGCCAAGGAATTCATGTGCATCGGCGCGCTACCGCCCTTCGATCATCCGCATATTTTCATCGATATGGGTGACGAAGCCGAAGCGGTCTGCCCCTATTGCTCGACCCTGTTCAAATATGAGCCCTCCCTGCATGGTCATGCGGACCCCGCATCCTGCGAGTGGAAACAGGCCGCGGCCTGACGCCCGCACGGGACGCAGGTGGCACGAGATCCTCACGAACGACGACATGCGCTGATTGCAGGCGCTGGCATTGGCGGCCTCACCGCCGCGCTGGCTTTGTCACGCGCAGGCTTTCGCGTGGAGATGTTTGAACGCGCCGCCACTCTGGATGAAGTGGGCGCTGGCATTCAAGTGCCCCCCAATGCGTCCAGCATTCTGGCGGATCTGGGTGTTTTGCATCGCCTGCAAGACAAAGCGCTGGAGCCCGAGCGCCTGCGCGTGCGCAGCGGAGTCAGCGGCTCTACGCTAATGACTTTGCCGCTTGGCCGCGATGCACGCCTGCGCTGGGATCACCCGATGCTGGTGGTCCATCGCGCCGATCTCCAGAAAGCTTTGCTGGAGGCTGTGGCCGAAGACCATAACATCCGGCTTGAACTTGATG
Organism: Beijerinckiaceae bacterium; assembly: GCA_947456315.1. Lineage (GTDB taxonomy): Bacteria > Pseudomonadota > Alphaproteobacteria > Rhizobiales > Beijerinckiaceae > Terripilifer. The sequence goes on from CANGRU010000136.1 coordinate 1,925, forward strand.
CGCGCATTGCCAGCGTCACCAGTGATGCGCGCGGTGCGCATCTGAGTTTTGTGCATGGAGGCGAAGCGTCTGGCGATCTGCTGGTGGGCGCCGATGGGGCACATTCCATTGTGCGCCGTGCTGCACGTCTGGGCGGCGGGCCTGGCTATTCAGGCCGCGTGGCGTGGCGGGCGCTTGTGCCGGCCCAAGATGCGCCAGCCTTTGCGCGTGCGCCCGAAACAGCGCTTTGGCTGGGCGCCAAAACACATCTGGTCCACTATCCTTTGCGGGGTGGCAGCCTGATCAACATTGTCGCCATTACCGAGGATGAATGGCGCGGGGATGATGAAGATTTCTGGTCCACCACGGGCGAAGCGCGTGACCTGCTGAAAGCCTTTCGCGACTGGGATCCATCTGCCCGCAAATTGCTGGAATCTGTGCACGAGTGGAAACGCTGGCCGCTGCTCGATGCCGAAGCACTACCTCGCTGGAGTGCGGGGCCGATCACGCTGCTGGGCGATGCGGCCCATCCCATGCTGCCGTTTTTTGCACAAGGCGCCGCGCAGGCCATTGAAGATGCGGCCGCCCTTGGCGCTGCCTTTCGTCCGCGCAGCTGGCAGGAAGTGTCCATACCACGCGGCTTTGCCGATTATGAGCGCAAGCGAAAGCCGCGTGCCACGCGGGTGCAAGAGGCATCCCGCAAACAAGGCATGATCTACCATCTCTCGGGCCCCGCCGCCCTCGTGCGCGACATGGGCATGCGCGCACTGCCACCGGATATGGTGAGTTCGCGGTTCGACTGGCTTTATGAAGATCAGCGCGGCGCTTTCTTCACATAATCAGCCAGAAATTCCCGCGTGCCTGTTGGCAGTGTCAATTGCTTGCGCACGCGCGCATTGACCTGATCACCGGTGACAAAATCGGGCACATAACCCAGCGTCTTTTCTGCATCGGCTGCATAATCAGAATCTTTTTCCAACGCGACAATAGCGTGGGTCAGCGCATCGCGTGCCTCTTTGGGCACGCCCGGCGGCATGACGATCAAACGCTGCATGGCGCCATTGGCCGCCAGAATGGTGCGGTAGACATCCCACAATTGACCAGATGGCGGCACCCCTTTGATCTTCTCGTAAAATTGCTGGAAGGACATCATATCGACGCCTTCCATTTGCTTGGGCGTGCGGAATGTTTCGCCATCATAACCGGGATCATAAAACAGCGGTATGACTTCGCCCGATTTCACCAGCGTGGGTTCGATCAGCGAGCGATAAGAGGGCGGCGATTCCGCATAATAATTGATCTCGCCTTGCTGGAGCGCCAATCGCGCGGCCTGCGAGCCACGATAGCTCGTGACATATTTATATTTGAGGCCGAGCATATCGAGCCCCATGCGCAGCAAAAGGTCTTTGGCATTATCCGCACCAAGCCCGCCAGAGACGACACCTTCCGCACGGCCGAAATCTTCCGGCTTCTTCAAACCCGGCTTGATATCGGTGCGGGCAAAATAAACGGTTGTGCCGGGTTGATAGGCGACGAATTCATAATTTTTGAAATCAATGCGGCGCGGTGCGGGATCATTGATCGCGCGCCAGATCTGTCCGGTGAGATAGCCAAAAGCTGTGCCGTCACGCGGCGCAATCTCGCCCAGCCAATTGGTGCCGATGAGCCCGCCTGCGCCATCCATATTCTGCACGATCAGACTGGCGGGCTGGTCGAGATATTTCACAATATGTTTGGCAAACAGACGGCCTTCGATATCGGTGGGGCCACCGGCGGCATAATTGATCATGATGGTAATGCGCTTGCCGCGGAAATAGCCCTCGTCCGCTGCGGCCATCTGGGCGCTGGCCAGACCCAAGAGAACGGCAGATAGCCGCCAAAGACGCGCGCCGAACCGCATGGTAACCCTCCCCAAACTGTTTTCTTTTGTTGACGACAGCTTGCAACGGAAGTGACGGGCGAACAAGACCCCGTCCTGCCCTTCCCATGGGCGGGTTTTCATGGAAAAACAGCCCCGCCTGCCCCCTTGATGGAATTGGTAGACATACAAGACTTAAAATCTTGGGCCTTCGGGCGTGCCGGTTCGATTCCGGCAGGGGGCACGCTATCAGGCCGTCATTGCGAGGAGGGCCTTGGCCCGACGCGCCAATCCACTGACGGGTCTTGAAAGCTGAAGCGTTGCGCCGTGGATTGCTTCGTCGCTTCGCTCCTCGCAAAGACGAGCTGGCGCTCAGCCCTTTTCGTTCTTCGAAATCGGCGGCTGGAAGGCCAATCCCAGATCCCAGGGGAAATAAATCCACGTGTCCTGACTGACTTCGGTCACGAATGTATCGACCAGCGGGCGGCCCTGCGGCTTGGCATAGACGGTCGCAAAATGCGCATTGGGCAACATCTCGCGCACGACACGCGCAGTGGCGCCTGTGTCGACGAGATCATCGATCACCAACACGCCTTTGCCATCACCATGTTTGACAACATCGGGCGCAATGCCCTTGAGCACTTTCAAGCCGCCTTGCGTGGTGTAATCATGATAGCTGGCGATGCAGACCGTCTCGATCATGCGAATACCAAGCTCGCGTGCGACAATGGCCGCGGGCACAAGCCCGCCACGCGTGATGCTGACCATCGCATCAAATGGTCCGGCCTCCGCCAGACGCCAGGCAAGAGCCCGCGAGTCACGGTGAAACTGGTCCCAGGAAACCGGAAAAGCTTTGTTGTTCGGATCGGACATGTGCTTATCCCTTCACCTTGGCGCGCAGATCGGCCAGCATGGTTTCGATCTCGCCCACTGTCACAGCAACCTCTTGCGGGTCACGTCCACGCACGATGATCTGGTTGCGGAAAGCACCATCGACATAGCTTGGATAGGAGCCGATGGAGAGCGCCTCATGCGCTTTGGCAATCCCGCCCAGCGGGGTTGCATATTGGCCCTCGGGCAGGCCTGCATCAATCGCGTGCATGGTGAGTTTGATGCCCGTTTCCAGCGTCGGGGCCACACTGTCGAGCATGGCCTGCATGATCATCGGCACGCCGGCCATGGTGATGACATTGCCAATGCGAAAGCCCGGAATCTTGTTGACCGGATTGGGCACCAGATCACCCCCGCGCGGCACGCGCGCCATGCGGCGGCGGGCTTCGTTCAGATCTTCCGGCTTGATGCGCTCGAGCATGGCATTGATGATGCGCTCGTCTTCATAGAGTTCGACACCAAACGCCTGTGCCACCGCATCCGCGGTAATGTCATCATGGGTCGGGCCAATGCCGCCCGTGGTGAACACATAAGTGTAGCGCGCGCGCAATGCGTTCAGCGCCGCAACGATCTCTTCCATCACATCGGGCACGATGCGCACTTCACTGAGGTCGATCCCCAGATTGGTCAGATAATCGGCGATATAGCCGATATTCTTGTCCTTGGTCCGGCCCGAGAGGATTTCATCCCCGATGACAAGAATGGCGGCTGTGACGGCTTTGCTGGAACTCATGGGTCTTTTCTCCGGCCCAAGCTTTAGGAAGCCCGCCACCCTGATGGCAAGGGGAAATGGCCCGGATCAGAGGATTTCCCCTGCCCTGTCAGGCCCTTTGCCAGCCAATGTTTTC
>CANGRU010000137.1 GCA_947456315.1 Beijerinckiaceae bacterium
CCGATGACCGACGAGAGATTGCCGCAATTGCCGGTCCAATCAACGATCGGCTTGTCGATGGCCAGCTGGATGAAGGTGTAATCGACATCTGCATCAGGATGGGTCGAAGGGCCGATGATCACAGCTTTGGACAGCGATGAGGTGCCACCGCCCATGCCATTGAGCTGGCGCCCGTTGGGATCGGGCGTGCCCATGACAGCGAGCAGAATCTGGTCAATCACCTCGCGCGGATAAGGCAAATCCTCAGACCGGAAGAACACGCCTTTGCTGGTGCCACCACGCCAAAAGCTTGCCGGAATCCATGCCTGATTCATCATCTGCTCCTCAACCCTGTTGCCGCTGTCGACTATTCGACGGTCAGCTTCGCATCTTTAATGATCGGACTCCAGAGATTGGAATCTTTCTGGATGCGATCGCGCAAATCCTTCGGGCCTTTGGCAATGGAGAAGGTGAAATTGGGCGTCAGGAATTGCTTTTCAAAAGCCGGATCGCTGAAAATCTCCTGCGTGGCTTGGCCAAGTTTCTCCACCACATCAGGCGGCGTGCCTTTAGGTGCAAACAGGGCATACCAGGAGCCCGCCTCGAAACCCGGCAATGTTTCGGCAATCACCGGAACATTGGGGAAGTTTTCAAGCCGCTTGCTCGAACCATAGGCCAGGACTTTGAGCTTGCCGACCTCCGCATTGCCCGCAATGAGGCCAATCGACACGGTCATGGCCTTGATATGATTGCCGAGCAAATCATTAATCGCAGGAGCTGCGCCGCTATAATGAACAGGTGTAAATTTGCCGGCTGTCATCTTTTCGAAATAGAGAAAGTTCAGATGGCCTGACGTGCCCGCCCCAAATGTGCCGTAGAAAACAGCGGTCGGATTTTGTTTGGCATAGGCGATAAACTCGTCGAAATTTTTCGCCGGAAAGTCAGGCGGCACGACCAAGGCGTGCGGGCTGATGCCAAGCCCCGAGATAGGCTCGAAGTCCGCCATCTCATATTTCAGCTTCGCCGACATATGCGGGATGGTGGTGAAGGTGGAATCAGGGGCCACAAGCAGCGTGTAGCCATCGGCTGCAGAACGCGCGACCGATTCCGTGCCGACAATGCCATTGGCGCCCGGCCGGTTGACGATGACAAACCGCTGGCCCGTCTTCTCGGCAAACTTTTCAGCCCAGGCGCGTGCCAGAATATCGGTGATGCCACCTGCCGCAAACGGCACGATGATCTGTCCGGACTTGTTAGGATAGGCTTGCGAGAAAGCCGGAACGGCTGCGCAGAACGACAGACCGAGCGACAAAGCAAAGCCAAGAACACGCATAGAAATATGCATAAGCTCCTCCCCTATTGATTTGATGTTGCAACAGCCCCCTTCTGTGTGGGGCTAAGCTGATTTTTTACTGTTTCTGCCAGATGGCACAGATCTCGTCTGTCTTCACAACAGGTGTTGTCCAGTTGCGCAGAAAGGTCATCGAACGATCATGCGCCTCTTGTGTATAGGCGCCACTCGCATCTTCCACTGCGACGGAATAAATACCAAGCGATGCCGCATGACGGCAGGTGAACTCCACGCCAATGTCGGTGGCCACACCACCAATGACGATTGTATCGCGGTTCATGGCTTTGAGACGCGATGCCAAAGGCGTGTCGACGAAGAAGGATGGCTGGCTCTTTTCAAGAATCATATGATGATCAGAGGGGCCAAAGCCGTCGATATAATCGGTCTCTTCCATGCCGCGCTGCATAGCGGGCTTTAGTTTGGAAGGATGATCCACTTTCTGCTTCTTCATCAGCCAGAGCATGAAAGGCCCGACCGTCATTTCGAACGGCGGCGCGATATGGCGGCTCCAGATCACCGGAATGTTCAGCCGATCCGCCTGCACAATCAGCTTGCGCGCATTGGCAACAATGGCGGCTGAGTCCGGCGCCTTGCCCGCGAGGCCTTTCTGCATATCCCACATCACCAGCGCGGCACGGGCCGGCTGCAGAAAATCATCTAGGCTGAGGGGAATGGCATGCATGGACTGAAAACCTCTCGATAGATTCAATTCGGGCCGGACCAGACGGAGCCCGGCACATAGACTTCGCCCGCCATCAGACGGCGCGCATGGCGCACGAGCGTTGCCTGTTCGACCTCGATCTCACCCTTTATATCCGCCACTTTTGCATCCACGTAAATCTTGCCCTGTGGATGTTCGATGGCAATGGTGCTGACACCTTCAGCATTGGGTTTCAGCGTGGCGTAATCATGAGGAACTGTGCCCGGCACACAGCAGGCCGTTGCCAGACAGGTCGCGCCCGTCACCGCATAGGCAGTAGCAATGGCATGGGGCATGAAATAGCGCGAGGCAATCGTGCCGCCATTTTTGGGCCTGGCGACAATGGAGATTTTGGGAATCACGCGACCTGACACATCGCCAAAGCCCATGCGCTCGCCTGCAATCAGGCGGATCGCTTCGAGCTTGCCCAGCATCTCGCGATTGGTATCGAGCTCCAACTTGCCTTCATAGCCCGTCACGCCCACCTGCTCGGCTGGCACAAAGACAACCGGCATGGCCATATCGACGCACGACACATTCACGCCATTGATGATTTCCGAGCGCTGACCAGTTGGAAACAATTTGCCGGTCTTGCCGCCCACCATGCGGCGGAAATCCAGACGAATGGGCGCGTAGGAATCATTGACACCATCAATGCTGTGGGCGCCTTCATAATCCACGCGCCCGCCCGGCGTCTGCACAACAGCCTCGACCAGCGAATTGGTGTTGACGTCGAAAATGCGCACGCGCGTTTCGCCATCCTGCGCTTTGACAAGACCTTCATCAATCGCAAAAGGGCCAACGCCGGTGAGAATATTGCCGCAAGAGGGAGATGTATCAACTTCAGCGCGATCCACCCAGACCTGCGTGAAGAGATAATCGACATCGGCATCAGGGCGCGTGGACTTGCGAATGACGGCCACTTTGCTCGTCACCGGATCGGAGCCGCCAATGCCGTCAATCTGGCGCACATGCGGGCTGCCCATGACGCGCAGCAAGACCTGCTTGCGCGTTTCCATATCAGCCGGCAAATCGGAATCATGAAAGAACGGACCGCGCGAGGTGCCGCCCCGCATCAAGACGCAACGAATGGCCGTTTGCATATCATCCTCCTTGGCTGCCGGATCGGGCAGCAAATGCTTTTAATGGCCCGCGCGACAGGTCGTTCAGGCGCAGGCTTGCTGATAAAACCGCTCATCGACACAGGCCAGCAAATCCCGCCCACCAGCGGGTTTGTCGCTTTGGAAAGATTCACGGAGACGGGCTGTTTCGGCAAGCCCTTTTTGATTGATGGCCGCGTTTGGCGCAAAGCCCGAGACGGGGTCCAAAACGCGATCAAGACATTGCTGCGTCATCCCAGGCGATAAGTTGAACCAGCCCAGAGCAAGCTGGAAAAGCTCATCCCGATTGGCTGGATCACGCGCCCAGTTCAGACCCGCGATATAGGCGCGCAAATAGCGCACGAGCACATCGCCTTTGTCTGCCACCCAAGCCTTCGAGACAAAACCGCAGGTCGCCTGATAATCGCCCACCACCGCGGCCGGATCATCAAGCATGTAACAGCCCGCCTCCTGCGCCAGCAGATTGAAGGGCAGATTGAGCAACGAAAAATCGGCCTCGCCTTTGATCAGCGCATCGAGACGAAACGGCGTCGCTCCCACAACACTGACCTGATAATCGCGCCCACGCTGCAAACCGCGGCGCGCCAACACATCATAGGCAAGCAATGCAAAGGCGGTGTCAGGTGCATCAACAGCCAAAATCTTGCCGCGCAAATCGTCATAATTGAAGAGGCCTGCGCGCGTCATGATCTTGTTGAAGCCATGATCAAGCCCGACCACAATCGACACATCAAAGCCTGCGTCACGGATCAGCGCAAAGGCATTGTCGACCGCTGAATGGGCGATGTCGCACTGCCCGAGCCGCAAAGCATCACGCTGCTCTTGCGAACTTTTGGTGAAGGTTGTCGTCACTGACAGACCTTCAGCGGCAAAGAACCCGCGGGCCTCCGCCGCCAAATTGGGGATATTCTGCATCCCCTGAAACACATTCAGGCGGATGTTCTGCAAAACCGGCATGAGCCCACTCAATTCGTAAAAAGATTGCCGTCTTCGACAACGCGACGCCATGTGGCGCGCTCTTCTTCAAGCACTTTGGCAAATTCTTCCGGCGTGCCGCGATAGCTCGACGCGCCCTCTTCGGCAAAACGCTTGACCATGGCAGGTGACGCGGCTGCATCATTCACAGCCTTGTTGAGATGAGCGACCAGATCGGGCGCCATATTCGGCGGGCCGACAATGCCCCACAATGTATAGAGGCCTGCCCCCTTCACGCCACCCTCGGCAAGGGTCGGCGCATCCGGAAACACATTGGAGCGCTCATCACCTGTCGAGGCCAGCAGTGTGAGCGTCTTTTCCTGCACGTGACTTGCCACAACCGGCACCGTGGTGATGAAGAGATCCGCCCGTCCCGCAACGAGATCCATCAAAGCCGGGCCGCTGCCAGAATAAGGAACGTGCGTCATGGTGATGCCCGCGCGCTTCATGAACAATTCGGTCGATAGATGCAAAATGCTGCCCACACCTGAGGAGACAAAATTCAGCGAGCCGGGCTTTTGCTTGGAGCGCGTGACAACGTCACCAATGGTTTTCAAACCGGAGGCATTGCTGGCGACAACCAGAAAGGGGCCACGCCCGATCATCGCAATCGACGTGAAATCTTTCGCGATATTATAGGGCTCTTGCTTGCGCACCGCAGCGGTGGTCACAACGGACGAGCTGACGAACATCAATGTTAGGCCATTGGGGGGTGCCGCCGCCGTGTTTTTGGCGGCAATCAACCCACCAGCACCCGCGCGATTGTCGATGATGACATTGGTCTTCAGCGTATCAATCAGCTGGCGACCCAATTCACGCGCGATAATGTCATTGCCCCCACCTGGCGCGAAAGGCACGATGATCGTCACCACACGACCCTCTTGCGCCCGCGCAAAAGGCGTCCATGCCAAGCCCGCAAGGAGGACGGCGCTCAGACAGGTGAAGAGATAGCGGCGTGACGACATCGGATTTCCCCCATTTTCTTGTCCGGAAGGTTAGGAGACCTGCCCCCGAATCCGGCATTCAAAAGCAATCTTGGCTGATCGTATTCGCAACTCTGTCTCATTTCGGCTTGGCGCCCGGCGGCTCCACCAAAGCTGCCGCTTCGGCAATAATGGCTGGCGGTGAAGCATAGGCTTTGGTGAGGAAGGCTTCGATCTGCTGGCCGGTCAGCGGCTCGATTTCCATCTGGTTCTTGTCAGCATCAGCCAAAAACTCGGCATCTTTCATCGTCTGATCAAATGCGCGCCGCAAAGCACCCAGGCGATCGGCTGGCGTATCGGGCGCTGCTGCAAAGGGGCGCCCCGTTTCCTGACGGATGAGGATCAATTCCAACAC
>CANGRU010000138.1 GCA_947456315.1 Beijerinckiaceae bacterium
CAGGTCATCATCAAAGCATTGATGCGTCGCGCACGCTCCGATGACACCACAGAATGTCCACGCACCGGATGGCGACCATCGCTCGCCAGAAACAGGCCCGCATTGGCCAATTGCCGACACGACATGGCAATGGCGCAATGATGGAAGTAAACGCCCAGCGTATAATCAACCGGATTTTCGATGACGCCGAAACTTTTCATGTAATTGGTCAGCGCCGCATTGCGAAAGCCCGTGCGCTTTTCGGATGCCGCCACTTCATGATCGATATAGATCGTCTCGTCATCGGCCAGAAATTGCAGAAAGCGCAAAATCTCGCCCAAAGTTTCGCGCGGCTGGCGGCCGGAAAGAATCTCGTCCGTCACCGCAATCGCGCCGGCATTGACGAACGGATTGCGTGGCACACCCTGCTCATGTTCGAGCTGCACGATGGAATTGAACTTGTTGCCGGACGGCTCGCGCCCGACCTTGCGCCACAGGCGATCGCCCACGCGACCCAAAGCCAGTGTCAGCGTGAAAACTTTTGAAATGCTCTGGATCGAAAAAGGCAGATCCGCATCGCCACCCACATAGACGTGGCCATCAAGATCCACCAGCGCCATGCCGAAATGCGCGGGATCAACTTTGGCGAGCTCGGGAATATAGCTTGCCACGCGGCCGCGATCTTCGCGCAGGCGCATCTCCTGGGCGATCTCGTCGATCATTTTGGCGAGATCAGGGTCGGTCTTGCTCATCATGCCCTCAATATGGGTTGAGGGCTCTCCCAGAGCAAGACCGATGCTGTGTTTGTTTCAGGGCTGGTATTCCATTTTGAGCACCATATCGGTGACAGCCTTGCCGCGCCCCGTCATGCCTTTGATGATTTCGTCACGCTTGAGACCGGCCTTCAGCTCGCCCGGCTCCAGATCGGTCGCCACCAGCGTGATCACATAATGGTGCATGCCCGAGCCCGGTGAAGGGCAAGGACCGAAATAGAGCTGCGTGTCATTGCCCGCCGTGCCGCCGGTGATGAAGGTCTGCGCCTTGGAATGCATGCCTTCATCGAGCTTCGTCACATCGGCCGGAATGCCATAGGCCAACCAATGCTCAACGCCGGCGCCCAGACGGCCCGCCAGATCCACCATCATCAAGACATAAGACTTCGTGCCCTCAGGCCCCTTGGTCCATTGCAGCGGGATCGAGATATTTTCGCCCATGCAATTTTTATTGGCCGGACTGATGCCGCCAAATTTTTTGGGCAGCACATCGCCGTCTTTGAACACCGGCGATGAAATGCGAAACGGTTCAGCAGCCAAGGCCGGACTTGTCACAAGAGCCGCAATGGCCAATGCAAAAAATGACTTTTTCATCTGTCATTCCCCCCAAAGAATAAAGGCGGCCCCTTGCGGGACCGCCCATCGATGTCACTTCAAATTCAGCAGCGGGATCGTTTTGGGATCCGCCGGCTTTGGCCGCGATTGCAGATAGGCGTAAATATCGGACAGCTCTGCATCCGAGATCAGCTTTTCCGAAAAGGGCGGCATAATGCCATTCGTATTGTGAACGAATGAGATCACCGCATCTTCCGGCAATTGCGTATTGGCCAGACGCGGCCCCGCGGACCCGCCCTGCCCCTCGTAGCCATGGCATTGCCAGCAACCTTTGCCAACGAACGTGGCTTTACCCTTGACCGCATCGCCCGCAAAAGCAGAGGTCGCGAGCAAGCCGGTTGCCAGAAGCGAAAGTGTGAAAAGTGTTTTCATTTTCTTTTTCTCCTTCGCTCAGCGCGGTTGCGTCCAGACGTTGAGAAGCGCGGGCTGGCCCGACTTCACCACCGCCATGGCTTCCTTGATCGCCGGACCCAGTTGCGCCGGATCCTTGATCGGACCCTTCGCCCACCAGCCCATCGATTCCGCCAGCTTGTGATATTCGATGTCCGGATTCTGGATCATCGTGCCAATCGGACCCGCATCATTGCCGTAGTTGGACGGACGATTACGGAAGCTCGCCATGCGCTGCACATGCATCACTTCCTGATGCCATGCGCGGTTGTTGTGCATGACCGAGAGCAGCGGGATTTTGTGTTTGGCTGCTGTCCACAAAACGCCCGGCGCAAACATCAAGTCACCATCCGACTGGATCGACACCGAGAAGCGGCCCAGATCACGGTTGGCCAATGCAGCACCCACAGAGGCAGGTGCCCCATAGCCCACGCCATAGCCGCCCGAGCGGCCAAGCCAATGATGATGCTTTTCCATTTTCCAGAGGCGGTTGGGCCAGTTCGACACATTGCCTTCGGAGGCAACAAGCGACCAGTCTTCATCCTTGATCTGGTTGTAGAGCTCCATGCACAGACGCGCGGTGGAGATGGGGCTTGCATCCCATGCCACAGCAGCCGCTGCCGTCTCACGAGCGCGAATATCAGCAAAAGCCTTCTTGGCTTTTTCTGCACGCTGGTCATTTTGTGCGCGCCGCTCGGATGTCATCTGCGATTTCACAGCTTCGATCAGAGCAGGCAATGTGGCTTCGGCATCGGCGGGCATGGAAATATCGACCGACTGGAAGCGCTGGAAGTCCTGATAATTGGCTTTGGTGAGCAATTCGACTGACGAGATCGAGATCAGCTTCACACCGGCCTTGGCTTTGGCGGAATTATAACCAATGCCATGCTCGCCATTATCTGTGTAAGAGTTCACCACCGCCCAGAAGTCGGACAGTTCAAGACCCAGAATCACATCTGCTTGGGCCGCCACAGCCGCACCACGCGCCAGATAATGCGTGTTGGGGAAATTCATGCGCCCGCCTTGGTCAACGACCTGCGCTTGCAGAAGTTCGGCGAGCTCAACAAGCAGACGAATGCCATTGGGTGTGCGCGCGGCGCGATCGGCCACGATCACCGGATTTTCAGCTGCCAGCAGCATTTTGGCGGCATCTTTCACCGCACCCATTTCGCCAGATGGTGGCGAGGGCATGGTGAATTTGGGAATGTACAGACCAGAGTTATGCGCGCCGATCGGCTCTTGCTGCAAACCGGCATCGAGTGAAATCGCCACCGGCCCATAGGGCGGTGTCATAGCGATCTTGTAGCCACGCACCATGCTTTGCGCGAAAGCCTGCAGAGAGGTGGGCATATCATCCCACTTGGTGTAGTCGCGCACGATGGTGTTGATGTCTTGCGCGGCATGGAATGTCGGCACGCCGGGCGGGCGCGCTGCCGCATCAAGATCATTGCCACCAATGATGATGACGGGCACGCGGTCGCACCAGGCATTGTAAATGCCCATGGTCGCATGCTGCAGACCGACCGTGCCATGCACCATGGTCATCAGCGGTTTGCCGGTGATTTTGAAATAGCCATGCGCCATGCCGACGCCCGACTCTTCATGCATGCAGGAGAGATATTCGGGCGCTTTGTTCTCGCCGTAATTGATGATCGATTCATGCAGCGCGCGGAAAGACGAGGCGCAATTGGACGGCGTATATTTGATGTCGAGCGTCTTCAACACATCGACCATGAAATCCGAGCCCGGCTTGCCGCCGATGCGGTTTTCAATGGGGCCGGGTGCGTGCGTTTCTGCCGCGATCTGATGCGCATTCGGTGGCAAAGCAGACGGAATGTGACGCGGCGCTGCGACTTGGGCCTGCGTGACAGAGGTGGTGGCGGCAATGGCTGGTGCAGCACCCGCCAGCGCTGCTCCTTTAAGGAATCGGCGGCGGTCGGTGCCGGACCCGTTACGGGGCTCGGTCATGGGCTCTCTCCCTGATGTTCTTGGCGCCCGGTTGCCCGGACTCACCCGTGTCTTCACGGTGACCAGAGGCTATCAGGGGCCCACAGCCTGTCAAAGGCAAAGGCGGTTGGACGCCATGCCACCTTTCGCCTATCCTGCCCCGATAAGTCCGCCTCAAAAGAGCGGTCCAAAAAGACGATATGGGAGGAACATATGACCGGATCATTGCGGGCGGGGAGCTTGAGCCTCGCTTTCGCTGCGGCATTTGCAGCACTGCCAGCACAGGCCCAGAGCGGCGAGGACTTCTACAAGGGCAAGAAGATCGACATGATCATCGGCTATTCGGCCGGTGGCACTTACGATCTTTATGCGCGCCTTGTCGCCCGCCAGTTCGGCAATTACCTGCCCGGCAATCCGGTCATTGTGCCGCGCAACATGCCCGGTGGCGGTAGCCGCACCGCGGTGACCTGGCTCTACACGGCGGGCCCGCGTGATGGCACCGTGCTTGCCACCGCCGACCAATCGCTCGCCGTCGAACAAGCGATGGGCGACAAGCAGCTCAAGATTGATACACGCGAGTTGATCTACATCGGCAATCCGGCCGCCGATAACAACACCACCGCCATTCTGTCGACCAGCCCTGTCAAAAACATCGAAGATGCCAAGCGTATCGAAATCCCGCTCGGCGCCACGGGCGGCTCGACGTCATCGCAATATCCCAAAGCGATGAATGCGCTGATCGGCACCAAATTCAAAATCATCACCGGCTATCCCGGTGGCAATGACATCAATCTGGCGATGGAACGTGGCGAAGTCGCGGGGCGCGGCTCGAACTCATGGGGCGCGTGGAAATCCACCCGTCCGCAATGGGTGGCTGAGGGCAAGCTGACCATTCTCGTGCAGATCGGTCTGTTCAAAGCACCAGACCTGCCCAATGTGCCGCTGCTGATGGATCTCGCCAAGAATGACGAAGACCGCGCGGTGCTGAAACTTCTGTCAGCCTCCACCACGATTGGCCGCCCGATTTTCACCACACCGGGCGTGCCGGAGGACCGCGTGAAGCTTCTGCGCAGCAATTTCGATCGCATGATGAAAGATCCCGCTTTCCTTGATGTTGCCAAGAAAGAAAATCTCGATATCCAGCCCGTCTCGGGTGAAGAGATGCAACGCATTGTCGCTGACATTGTCTCAACACCGCCCAGCATCGCTGCGCGTTTGCAAGAGATCATCGGCGGCATCGAACTAAACAACACGGCGGGTAAATAATGGCCTCCAATCTCAACACGATTCATGACCAGTTGCGCAAAGAAGTCGCTGCTGCCACGCGCATTCTCGTCGCTGAAGGCATTCTGGATTATTCCGGCCATGTCGCCACGCGCTTGCCCGGTGGCGAGACCTTTCTCATCCAGACAGGTCTCGACTCGCGCGCGGAGCTCGACCCCAAGCGCCTGCTGGTGGTCGATTACAAAGGCAATGTGGTCGAAGGCGAAGGCAAGGTGCCAGCCGAACTCGCGCTGCATCTCGAAGTGCTCAAAGCCCGCCCCGATGTCGAGAGCGTGCTCCATTGCCATATGGAACTTGCCATCGCCTTCACCATGATGAAAGGCGTGCAATTGGGCCTGATGCGCGCGCGCGCCGTGCGCTGGGAAAGCGGCATCCCGACCCATCCCGATCCGAGCCATATCAAAGAGCAAGAACAAGGCGCAGCACTGGCCAGAACACTCGGGCCCCACCACGCCGTGCTGATGCGCGGCCATGG
>CANGRU010000139.1 GCA_947456315.1 Beijerinckiaceae bacterium
ACAAGGTTGATCTGATCCCGCTGCCCAATCCCGCCAGCCAGCAGCCCTATCAGGTGACCTTCGACAAGGGCCATCAAGTCTGGACGAATTTGTGGAGCACGGATTCGATTGCCAAATATGATCCGGCTACATCGCAATGGACGATTTTTGATCTGCCATCGCGTGGTACGGAAACGCGCTATGTGTCCCTGCTTGAAAAGGATGGAAAACTGCAAGTCGTCCTGCCTTATTCACGCACCCGTCGTGTTGCTGTGATGACGGTTCGCACAGATGACGAAATGAAAGCCCTGTCAGCGCGCGCCGCACGCTGATATGTCCCAAGGAGCCAAAAAATGAAGAAAATTCAAAACATCATTGCTGCCAGCGCACTTCTTCTGTCGGGCACGTTTGCTCAAGCCGCAGACTTGGCGGCCGAATGGGCTGGCATCAAAGCGCCCGACATGCCGGCCCTTCAGAAAGTCACGCCGGATGTGAAGACCACTGCCCTGATCGTTATGGATTTCATGAAGACCTCTTGCACCGAGCAGGCGCGTCCGCGTTGCGTGGCGACCATTGCGCCCGTCAAGAAGCTGATTGCCGATGCGCGCGCCAAGGGCGTGGCGGTGGTTTATGCCGTGACAGGCAATGAGCCGGTCATGACCAACTTCCTGCCGGAACTGGCAGCGCAAGCGGGCGAGCCGATTGTTGCCGCGCGGGCTGACAAGTTTCTCGGCACAGATCTCGATAAAATCCTGAAGGACAAGGGCATCAAGACGGTGATCCCGGTCGGCACAGCCTCCAATGGCGCCGTGCTTTACACGGCAACGGGTGCAGCCTTCCGCAATTATGATGTGCTTCTGCCGATTGATGGCATGTCAGGCAATAATGCCTGGTCGGAACAGATTGTGGCCTGGCAGCTCGTCAATGGTCCGGGCTTGGCTGATCGCGTCAAGCTCACCAAGACGGATATGATTGCGTTTTAAGTCGTCACTTGAAAAAGAAGCGCCGCCCTTGTTCGAGGGCGGCGCTTTTTTATGTCAGAATGAGATCATGTTCACGCGTGTCAGCGTCACGCCCGTCATGATGCGCGCCGCATTGACCATGTGCCAAGCGGTATAGGCTTCGGTAAAAGCCTCATTCGAGGACATGCCATCCACGGGCACAACCACTTTGAAGCCGCGCAGCACAGCTTCGCCACCCGTGTGCAACACGGATGTATGCGCCGCTGTGCCGGTGACGATCAGCGTTTCGATCTTGCGGTCTTTCAGCATTTTTTCAAAATCGCTGGCGATGAATTTGTCCGGTCCCAAGGGCGGCAGCACAATGTCGCTCTCGCGGGCGGCAAGTGGCGCCAGAATATCTTTGCGGTCCGAACCTGCGGTCGCCACGCTATAGACCACCATCATATTTTTGGCACGTGCTTCACCGAGCAATTTGGCAAGCCCCGGCACTTGTGCCGCACAACGCGGGCGCCGCTCTGGCGTGCAGGTCTGGTTGGTGAAATCGAGCAGCAAAAGCGCGGTCGTGGCTGCATCAACTTTCGCAGGCTTCAATTCAGGCGCTGGTGGAAAGGCGAGATCTTTCCATTCGGACAGAGCATCTGCATGCGCAGCCCCCAAAAAGCCCGCGCTGGCAACTAGCGCACAAGCCAAAAGCTTTCTCACATCCATGGCATCCTCCCGTTCAGGCTCTTGATCGGCCTTGGCCACATGCTAGCCGCGCTTGGCGGCAAGTGAAAGCCCGCTTTGCTTGCTCTCAAGGTGCCCTTGCCTCTAAGATCGCGCCATTCAAAGGGCCGAAACCAAGAGCCCCGGGAGGACATAATGACGGACGCCAAACAACAAGACATCAAACTCGCTACCGCCACCTTCCCTGATAAGGACCAGCTGCAAAAAGCCAGCAATGCCGAAATGGGCTGGGCATCAGACGCCATGGCTGAAATGCTGCGCCGTCTTGATCTGCGCTACATCGCGCTGACGCCGGGCGCGAGTTACCGCGGCCTGCATGATTCCATGGTCAATTATCTGGGCAATTGTGATCCGCAAATGCTGGTCTGCCTGCATGAAGAGCATGCGGTGGCCATTGCGCAGGGCTATGCCAAGGTGACTGAAAAGCCGATGGGCGTGGCGCTTCATTCCAATGTCGGCCTGATGCATGCGACCATGGCGATCTTCAATGCCTGGTGCAGCCGCGCGCCCGTCTTTATGCTGGGCGCAACAGGTCCGGGTGATGCAGAAGAGCGCCGCCCGTGGATCGACTGGATTCATACCTCCAAAGATCAGGGCGCTTTGATCCGTCATTACACCAAGTGGGATGACGAGCCGCGGTCGGTTGGCGCAACACTCGAAGCCATGATGCGCGCGCACCAGATTGCCGCCACCGAGCCTCGCGGCCCGACCTATGTGTGCCTTGATGTGGCATTGCAGGAATCAAAGCTCGATGGTCCGGTGACTTTCCCCGATCCTGCGCGCCATAAGCCGGGTCGTCCTGCTGCCCCGTCTGCAGAAGCTGTCGAAGAAGCCGCTCGCCTTCTCGTCAATGCCAAAAAGCCGATGATCCTGATGGGTCGCGTCTCGCGCTCCCAAGCTGATTGGGATGCACGCGTTGAATTGGCCGAAGCACTGGGCGCGCTTGTGCTGACAGATATGAAGACGGCCGCTTCCTTCCCGACCGATCATCCGCTGCATGCATTCGAGCCGCGTTTCCGCCCCTCGCCTGCAACAACGGCAGCCACCAAAGAAGCGGATGTGGTGCTGTCTCTCGACTGGATGGATCTCAAAGGTCATTTTGCACAGACGCTCGGCAAAGGCGTGCAGGTGGATGCAAAAGTCATTCAATGTTCGCTTGATGAATATCTGCACAATGGCTGGAACATGGATTATTTCGGCCTTCCGGCCTGTGATCTTAAAATTCTGGCATCCCCCAATGAGCTCATTCGCCCGTTGACAGAAGCTGTGCGTCGTCTGCGCGGGACACATGAAAAAGCGCCCGCCAAATGGCCAGTTCGTCAGGCTCCAGCTTTGCCCAAGCCGCGTGCTGAGGGCATGATGGGCTTGAAAGATCTGGCGCTGGTGATGCGTGAGTTTACAGAGGCACGAGACGTGACCATGGCGGGCTTCTCGCTGGGTTGGCCGTCTGACACGGTGAGTTTCAAAGGCCCGCTGGATTATGTCGGCTTTGATGGCGGCGGTGGTGTGGGCTCTGGCCCGGCCAATGCCATCGGCACAGCGCTTGCGCTGAAAGGTTCGGGGCGTTTGTGTGTGGGTGTGGTTGGTGACGGCGATTTCTGCATGGGCGGTAGCGCGCTCTGGACAGCAGCCCATATGGGGATTCCCCTGCTGCTCGTGATTGCCAACAACCGCGTCTATTACAATGACGTGGCGCATCAGGAATTGATGGCCAAAAAGCGTGGTCGCCCTGTCGAGAATAAATTTGTCGGTCAGGAGATGAATGATCCGCCGGTTGATCTGGTGGGTCTGGCGCGTGCCCAAGGTGTGGCCGGTGAAGGCCCGTTCGAGACAGCCGCTGATCTGGCCGCCGCTCTTTTGCGTGGCGAGAAAGCCGTGCGCGAAGGTCGTCCCTATGTCATCGAAGCCTTGATTGATGTCGGAGCACCGGGTGAAGGCAATCGTGGCCACACAGCTGGCCGGCGCGAGTGAAGTGACAGACACGCGCAAAGCGCTTAGCTTTGCGCGATGATCCGCGTCACCAACCGCATTCATCTCGACGAGAGCGAGATTGAAGAAAATTTCGTCCGGGCCTCTGGCCCGGGCGGGCAGAACGTCAATAAAATTTCAAGCGCCGTTCAATTGCGTTTTGATGCGGCCGCCTCGCCCAATCTCTCAGACCCCATCCGTGAACGCCTGATCAAACTCGCAGGTCGCCGCGCCACGCGTGAGGGGGTCATTGTCATCATTGCGCAGCGCTTTCGCACGCAGGAGCGCAATCGGGCCGATGCTTTGGAGCGGCTGGTCGCCCTGATCGAGGAGGCGGCCAAGCCCGTGATCATTCGCCGGCCAACCAAACCCACCTTGGGTTCAAAAATCCGCCGCCGCGAGGCCAAGGTGGTGCGGGGCCAAGTGAAGGCGCTGCGGCGCAAACCGGCCGGGGATTGAACTTTTCTCTGCCCGACAGGCTTCATAGGGTAAGGGGATGCTAACCGCTGGCCTCTATAGACGGGTCTGACCCGTTCTTGTTCGTTCTTGCGCATTGAGTTTCATGGCTGACCCGATCCCGTCCCGCTCGTTTAACGATCCCGCCCGCCAAGCCGCGGCTTTGCTGGTGCGCCTTGGTCTGGCCGTCTTGGCCGTGGGTGTGCCCACGGGCTCGCTCATATCGCGGCGCGCGATCTTCACGCTGATGCCGGTTGGCGCGGCGCTGATTTTGATTGGTGTATTGTTGGACCCCAAAGGCGCACATCTGGCGCGCTTGCAGGCGGCTTTGTTCAGACCCTTGGGATTGGTCACTCTCTTCTTGTTGGGCTGGGCATTGCTCAGTCTGGTCTGGACGCCCTTTATCGCTGTTGCTGGCGAGCGTTATGTGAAATCAGCCGGCACATTGCTGTTTGCCATGATTGTCAGCATTGCTCTGCCGCCACATACCAAGACCTCCAATCTCTATCTCTTGCCGCTGGGTCTGGCGATCGGAGCGATTGCCACGACGATCCTCGGATCACTCATCTCGGCTGATGGCGTGCAAGATCTTGAAGGCTCGACACTGGATCGCGCCGCTCTGACGCTGAGCATGATGGTCTGGCCTGCTCTGGCCGCTTTGGCGGTGCGGGATCGGTGGATGTCCGCAGGCTTGTTGGCGGTCGCCGTTGCGGTCGCCGTCATTGCTGTCTGGTTGCCAAGCGTGCTCGGCGCCTTGGCTGCCGGTGCGCTGGTTTTTTCCTTGTGCAATTCGGCGCAACTGCGCGTCGGGCGGATGTTTGGCACAACCATCGCCATCCTCATTCTGTGTGCGCCGGCCATTCCGTTTGCGCTGGCGCCACTCATGCGCTCAGCCACACATGGTTTTGCGATTTCCATGCAGACAGCTGAAGCTTTCTTCACCGCTGAAGGGTTGCGTCTGATCGCGGGTCACGGCTTTGATACATTCACGCGTGGTTTGCAGATGGGTTATCTGCCCAGCGCCATGCCGCGCAATATCATCTTTGAAATCTGGTACGAGCTTGGCTTGCTGGGTGCGGCATCAGCGGCACTGGTGGTTTGGACTGCTTTTTGGGCAGCTACATCCTATTTGCCCAAGCCGCTGACCGGCTTTGTTCAGGGCGCGCTTGTGTGCGGCTTCATATTGGCGCTCACAGGTTTGGTTACGCTGCAGATTTGGTGGCTGACGATTCTGGCTGTGGCAGGTATTTTGTTCACGCTGGTCGCCAAAGGCCAATATCGCACGCAGCGACCAGCCGCCAAG
>CANGRU010000140.1 GCA_947456315.1 Beijerinckiaceae bacterium
CATCTGGGGCTGATCCCCACAGTCGGCCCGTTCATTTTGCCACGCATTATGGCGCCCTTGCGTGAAGCCCTGCCCAAGATGAAATTCTATTTGCGTGAAGAACAGACCGGTGTGCTGCTCTCGCGTTTGGAAGATGGCGATATTGATGCGGCGATTATCGCCCTCCCCTATGCAGGCGATTTCGACTCGATTGAAATCTCGCAAGACCGTTTCTGGGTCGTCTATCCGAAAGGTCACCGTTTTACCGGGCGCGATGATATCCGCCCCAGCGAAATGGCGAGCGAGGATCTGCTATTGCTCGAAGACGGCCATTGCCTGCGCGATCATGCGCTTGCCGCTTGCGCGCTCGAAACTGCACGCCGCAACAATGCTTTTCAGGGCACCAGCCTGCATACACTGGTGCAAATGGTCGGCAGCGGCTTGGGCGTCACGTTGCTCCCGCAAATGGCGGTCGAAGGCGGCTTGCTGCGCGGGCTGGATGTCGGCTGCACGCCACTGACGGGTGAGCAAAACTTCCGTCGCATCGGTCTTGCTTTCCGCCCCACATCAGGACGGCGCGCGACCTTCGAACATCTGGCGAAAGAGCTCGCCTTCCGATTGACCCCCGTTTTGTAATTTTGCAAGCAAGTCCTGATTGATTTCAAAGGTCTGCATCGGGTTTGATCAAGCGCAAGGACGCTAGGGCCAAGACCGGGCAGGCTGGCGCCTCAAGAATGCGAGACAAGATGATGCGCAGATTTCTTTTCGGCCTCGCGGCCATCGTCCTGCTCCAAGCGCCGGCACTTGCCGGCGTGATGACCTTGTCGTGCGGATCAGGCGCCGGCGCCTATGAACTCATGCTGGATGATGATCGCGGTGTGATGACATCGACCAGCGGAACGACCGTCACCAATCTCGTTCTGCGCGGAGTTCGTCGCGAAAACGGTGGCATCTTTGCACGAGGCTACATCAGCGGACGCGGCACGGAATTCGAGTTCACCTCGAAATATTCCGCCCAGATGTCCTATCTCTACGGCAATGGCGGCAAGCGCACAGACGAGTGCCGGATCTTGACCAATTACTGATGTTTTTTTGCACACAGACCGCCTGCCAATCCGGCACAAGACATAAAACTTTTTAAATACAATAAGATAAACCCTTCCCCGCAGGTTGGACCCGGGGTCTTGTCTTTTATATTAGAATCATCTAAATTAGATGTTATGAATATAGAACAGCTCCTCCCCAAGGCCGAAAAGGCCGAAGCCTTTTTGAAGGCGCTCGCCAACAAGCATCGCTTGATGGTGCTGTGTGAATTGCATCAGGGCGAACGCTCGGTCGGCACTTTGATGGACGCTGTGGGACTGAGCCAATCGGCGCTCTCACAACATCTCGCCAAATTGCGCGAGGACGGCCTTGTTGTGACGCGGCGCGATGCGCAGACGATCTATTACGCACTCGCCAATGAAGATGCCTCGCGCATCATGGCCGTGCTTTACGAGCTCTTCTGCGCTGACAAGCCGGCGCAAGCCCTCCCCAAAACCAAAGCGAAAGGAACAGCCAGATGAGCATGGCAACCATGGACCACGCGGGGCCGCAGACCGGCACGTCGCGCATTGACTGGACACCCTATCTCGCAGGTGCAGGCATCGGTGTGCTGAGCTGGATTGCTTTTGCTATCGCCAAAGATCCGATTGGCGTCACCACGGCCTATGGCCGACTGGCCGGCGAAGCGGCTATTCCGTTTCTGGGCGCAGACACAGTTGCGGCCAATACCTATTGGAAAGCCGCACCTTTCGCGCTCGATTATGGCGTGCTGTTTCTGGTCGGCATCATGCTAGGCGCTTTTATATCCGCCATTGTCTCGGGCACGTTCAAAATCGAGCTCGTGCCAGAGGTCTGGAAAGCTGAAATCGGCACTTCCGTCTGGAAGCGCTTTGCTTATGCCTTTTTCGGCGGCGTGATCATTATGTATGGCGCGCGACTGGCGGGTGGTTGCACCAGCGGCCATGGCATTTCAGGCGGGCTGCAATTGGCGGTCTCCAGCTGGCTGTTTCTCGCCGTGATGTTTGCCACAGGCCTCATCGCCTCCGCTTTTCTTTTCGCCAAAAAAATCTGAAGGAGATTGTCATGACTGATGTCTTTGCTCCTGGCAGCATCGTACTTGCGCTACTCATCGGGGCTGCTTTTGGCGCGCTCCTTCATCGTGGCCGCGTCACAAGTTGCAATGTGATTGAAAACCAGTTCCGCTTAAAAGATTACACCGTGTTGAAAGTCATGCTGACCGCCATCATTGTCGGCGGCGTGGGTGTGATGTTTCTGGCCGATGCCAATCTCGCCAAATATGCGGTGAAGGATGCCAATCTCTTGGGTGTTGCTTTGGGCGCAGCCATCTTTGGTGTCGGCATGGTCTTCTATGGCTATTGCCCCGGCACAGGACTGGCAGCCATTGCGACAGGGAGTGTGCACGCATTGGTCGGCGCACTGGGCATGATTGTGGGCGGCGTGCTCTTCGCTTTGTCCTTTGATTGGGTGAAGGCCAATATTCTCACGGTCGGCGCCTATGGCAAGATTCGCCTGCCAGACATCACCGGCATCTCGTCGCCGGTCTGGTTTGCAGGCCTTGCTCTTGTGGCCATCGTGTTTTTTGTCTGGGCAGAGCGCCAGCAAAGCCGCTAAACTCACCCCAACGAGAACAGCAACGCCGGCCTCGTGGCCGGCGTTTCCATTTGGGGGAACGACAGATGAGCGAACACGCGCGCTGGCAAGGCCGCTATGCGGTGCCCGATTATATTTTCGGTGAAGAGCCCAACGCCTTTTTGGCAGCCCAAAAACATCTCCTGCCCAAAAGCGGCAAGGCACTGGCCGTGGCTGATGGCGAGGCGCGAAACGGCGTCTGGCTCGCCCAACAGGGCCTGGATGTTCTCTCCATCGATTTCTCATCCAACGCGCAAGACAAGGCCCGCGCACTCGCCAAAAAGCGCGGCGTCAACGTCACACTCGAATGTGTGGATGTGCACGCTTGGCCCTACCCCGAAAATACATTCGATGTGGTGGTGGAAGTCTTCACGCAATTCTCGACCCCCGCAGAGCGCACCCTCAAATGGGATGGTATGATCCGCACGCTGAAGCCGGGCGGCCTCTTGCTGCTCGAAGGCTACACACAAAAACAGCTCGAATATAAAACAGGCGGCCCGAAAGAGCTCGACCGCCTCTATACACGCGACATGCTCGAAAAAGGCTTTGCCAAACTCTCGCGATTCGAGATCAAGGAATATGATACGCATATGTCAGAAGGTGCCGGACATGCCGGCATGGCAGCGGTGATCGATCTCATCGGCTACAAATAAGAAAAATAAAAAAGGAACGCTCATCAATGAAAGTGCCTGCGCTCATCAAGCGAAATGTCGCTCTGTTTTCCATGTCGCAGAGCTTTACCGGCGCGGGCATGCAATTCTCCTACGGCTTCGGCCCGTTGATGGTGCAAGCGCTCACCGGCTCTGCCGCACTCGCAGGCTTGTCGGTTGGCCTGATTGGCATCAGCCGTTTTCTCGTCGCCTATCCGATGGGGAAAATCACCGATGCTTACGGGCGCAAGCGCGGCATTTTTCTGGGTCTGGGGTTGGCGCTCGTCGGCAGCCTGACGCTGGGCTCGGCCATGCTCGCCCATTCCATCGCTATGTTCATCATCGGCCTGTTGATGTTCGGCATGGGGATGAATGGCGCACAGCAGATGCGGGTCGGTGTGACGGACATGTTCCCGCCCGCGATGCGTGCGCAAGCGCTGGGCTATCTCGCACTTGGCTCGCTGTTCTCGCTTTTGCTCAGCCCGACGATGGTCAATCTGGCGGACAAGATTGCTGCGGCCACAGGCGCTGATCCGCTTGGCATGCCGTGGTTCTTCTTGCCCGTGCTGATCCTCTCGGGCGTGGTGATCGTGAGCTTCGTGAAACCGGACCCCAAAGTGATCGGCATGAATTTGCGCGATTACTGGCCCGACCTGCCTCCCACCGTCAAAAAAGAGGCGGTCTCGCCGCAACCCTTCAGCGCGAAAAAACTGTTGTCTGACCCCTCGATCCGCCTCGCCATTCTGTCGAATTGTGCGGGCACGGGGAATATGTCGATTGTCATGGTGCTAACATCGCTTGTGCTGCATGAGCACGGCCATTCGCTGTTTGCCATTGCCGTGTCGCACACTTTTCATTCGGCTGGCATGTTTGCTTTCACGATTCCGATTGGCAAATTGGCTGACCGTTTTGGACGCTCGGCCATCATGTTCCCGGGCGTATTCATTTCGCTGATTGGCGCCGCGCTTGTGTCTTTCATTCCCAGCATGATTGCCGTGACGCTCGGCACATTTCTTGTCGGGCTTGGCTGGGCTGGCGCCAATGTGGCAGCAACCGCCTATATTGCCGACAAGGTCGAAACGTCGCAGCGCGGGCGTGCCATTGGCGTGAATGATTCCTTTGGCGCGACCAGTACGATCTTCGCGGCCTTTGTCACAGGGCCTTTGATTGCCTTTGCCGGATTGCCTGCTGCAGGTCTGGTGGCCGTGCTTCTGGCTGTGCTGCCCTTCATCCTGCGGATGATCAGCGGGCCGATGAAAGAATAAAAGAGAAAAGGTAAAAGGGAGAGACTGATGAGCGACAATGTGAAATGGCCTGCCGACATCGACCCGCAATCGGGTTTTCGTCTGCCTTTGCTGAAGCGCGAAGACCTCGATGAGGTTGGACAGCGCCGCTATGACCGTGCGGCCAATGGCGGCAATATTGCAGGCCTGCAAGGCCCGACCGGCATCATGCTCTATTCACCACGCACCAGCGAGGCACAATCTTCCGTCAGCCGCTATTTGCGCAATGAAGCGGGTTTTTCGCCCCGCATCCGCGAAATCGCGCTGCTCGTCACATCACGCTGCATGGACCAGCAATTTGAATGGACCGCGCATGAGCCGGAAGCTGTGCACGCCGGCGTTCCGCAAGACGTGATTGACACAATCAAACACGACCGCCCGACCGATGGACTGGAAGAGGCCGACAAGACGGTGATTGAACTGGGCCGTGCGGTGTGGCGCGATCACAAAGTCTCGCCCGAGCTGTTCGCCCGCGCCAAAAAGATTTTTGGACCCAACCAGCTTGTTGATCTGGTGCTGTTGATGGGCACACATGCCTCCACAGCCGCACTGCTCACCACATTTGATATGCAATTGCACAAAGGCCGCGAGCCGATGTTGCCCATCAAGTGACACAATCGGGCGGGGTCTTCCCCGCCCGCTTCCAATCACCAGAAACCCGCCTGCGCTGCAGACCGCACCAGCAATTGCAGGGCGAGAAGAGTCAGCACCACTTTCAATGTGGTGCGATATTTCTTTTCAGGCAGATGATGCAGGGCGACTTCGCCCAGCCAATTGCCTGC
>CANGRU010000141.1 GCA_947456315.1 Beijerinckiaceae bacterium
ATTATTACTCAGATGGGCGGCTCGACGGGCAGGGGCAGGCCTCGGGGCTCGGACGCTTCCTCAAGCCCGAGGATTCGGGTCGCTGGTGGGTGAATGGCTCCAAACTCTGTCAAAAATGGACCAGCTGGTATGAGGGCAGGACCTTTTGCTTCGTTTTGCGGCCACTCGATGCCAAAACGCTCGCTTGGGAGCGTGACGATGGCCTGTCCGGTCTTGCCCGGATTGGCGATGAGCGGCCCTAAATTGGCCTCTGGAACGCTTCGTTAACCCCCGACAGCCAAAGGTTGTTTTGTAAGGTTCACTGATTCTCCACCGCCAGCTTGATCCAGAACATGGCCAAGTTTACGGAAATGGGGCAATCTGGCCTTAGCGTTTCGGAGTGGAGTTAAGTCTCGCGTTTGCCCATGCGTTTTGATCGTACCGGTCGCGCCGGTTTCCCCAAACATCTCCAGCTCGGTTTGGCTGCGCTTTTGGCGTTGGCTCTGGCTGGTTGTTCGCAGGCTCCGGGCAAGAAGAGCAAAGAGTTTTTCTCCTCCGCTATTTATGGCGCTGCAAGCCCCAAAGTTGTTGAAGATGGCGAGGACGTTCCCAAGGGTGGCGGTCGTTATCTGGTTGGCAAACCCTACACTGTTGCTGGTCGCACCTATACGCCCAAAGAAGTGACCGCCAATACATCCCAGACCGGCAAAGCCAGCTGGTATGGGTCGGCTTTTCATGGTCGCCGCACGTCTAACGGCGAAGTCTATGACATGCGCTCCGTCACGGCAGCACATCCCACTTGGCCATTGCCCAGCTATGTGCGCGTGACAAATACGGCCAATGGTCGCTCTATGATTGTGCGCTTGAATGATCGCGGCCCGTTCCATTCTGACCGCATCATGGATGTGTCGTCTCGTGTTGCCGATGCGCTTGATTTCAAGCGGATTGGAACAGCCACGATCAAACTCGACTATGTCCGTCCGGCTGGTCTTGGCGGGTCTGATGATCAGATTTTGATGGCAACTTTGCGCGATGATGGTCGCCCTGCCACTCTGGATGGCGCGCCTCAAAGTGCTCCTGTTATGGTGGCTGAGCGCGATCCGCCACCTGCCCGGGAAGAGAAGACATCGGCTCTTGCTTCGCTCTTCACGCGGACAGAGGAAACAAAAGCAGCCCCACCGAAGGTAAATACGAGCGTGGCTGCATCCGAGGTTCTGGCCCAGATTGATGAGGAAGATATCATCAATGCCTTGCCGGTCCGCAGACCTGTTTCCATCGGTCTTTTGCCGGGGGCTTTGCCAGCACCATTGGTGCCTCCTACGCAATATGCTCAAGCCGCATTGCCGGTTTCGGCTTCCCCTGTCGGTCAGATGACGAGTGTGGCTAAAACCCTGCCAAGTGCATCGGCTGCCTTTGCTGCGCCCTTGCCGCCAGCGCGTCCCATGTCGTTGGGCTCGATCCGCTAATCACCCTCGCCGGAAGTCCTCATGGCTCCATCTTGAAGTTCTTAGCTTCAGGATGTCATGGACGCGCGGTCTCCATTTGGTCGCCAACTCGCGGTTAGATCAGGGAAACTGGGACTGACAGGTCCTGTGCACGCCAATAAGCTTGGCCTGCGCCCCTTCAGCACCTAGGTTCTTGAGATATGATTCCGACAGGTTTTTACGGGGTAAGCATTGGTGGGAGCAGGGCGTTTCATCACGTTTGAGGGCGGTGAGGGGGCTGGGAAGTCGACGCAAGTCGCCCGTCTTGTCGAGCGCCTGCGCGCTCAAGGGATTGAGGCCCTATCGACCCGCGAACCCGGTGGAACCCCCAATGCCGAGGCATTGCGCAAAGTGCTTCTGGAAGGGTTGCAGGAACCATTAAGTCCCGCATCCGAAGCGATGATTTTTTCTGCTGCGCGCATTGATCATCTCGACAAACTGATCCGCCCCGCACTGGCGCGCGGCGCTTATGTCGTTTGCGACCGGTTTGCGGATTCCACACGCGCTTATCAGGGTGGAACTCTGGGCACGGCTTTTATCGACGGGCTTGAGGCACTGACGGTCGGGGCAACAATGCCTGATCTCACGTTCATCCTTGATCTGCCTGCAGAGGACGGCTTGAAGCGCGCAGATCTGCGAAGAGGGTCTGGCAAAGTTGATCGCTTTGAA
Source organism: Beijerinckiaceae bacterium (assembly GCA_947456315.1). Taxonomy (GTDB): domain Bacteria; phylum Pseudomonadota; class Alphaproteobacteria; order Rhizobiales; family Beijerinckiaceae; genus Terripilifer. The sequence continues at coordinate 2,133 of CANGRU010000141.1, forward strand.
TCTGAAACGATCGAATTCCATCGCGGATTGCGCACAGCCTTTGCCGAAATTGCAAAGAACAATCCGCAGCGCTGTATCGTTGTGGATGCGACGCGCCATATCGATACCATTGCTGATGATATATGGCGCGTGGTTGAAACCCGCTTGCTGAAAGCACACTCCTGATGGCGCGTGCAAAAGACATCGAAGCTCCACCAGAGAGCGACCGCTTTCTGGATGCGCCACATCCGCGTGAAACACAGACCCTCTTTGGGCATGATCGCGCTCAAGCCCAGATTCTGAATGCCTATCGTGCCGGACGCTTACCACAGGCGTGGATTTTGGGCGGGCGGGAAGGTATCGGCAAAGCAACGCTGGCATGGCATTTCGCGCGCTTTCTTTTGGCCAATCCTGACCCATCATCGCAAGCCGTGCAAAAGGCTGTCGATCTGTCGGTTGATCCTGATCATCCTGCGGCCAAACGCATTGCTTCATTATCGCATGGCGATTTGTTGCTCACGCGTCGCGAATGGGATCCCAAAACCAAAAAACATTTCACCCGCATCCGCGCAGAAGATGTGCGCCGTTTGATTGACCTGTTTCATCAGGCGTCAGGCGAGGGCGGCTGGCGTGTTGCTATTCTCGATTCCGCAGATGATCTCAACAAAGAAAGTGCGAATGCACTTTTGAAATTGATTGAAGAGCCGCCAACGCGCTCATTGTTTTTGCTGGTCGCCCATCAACCCGCCGATATTCTGCCCACCATCCGCTCGCGTGCCCGCATGCTCATGCTTGAGCCTTTGTCTGACGACAATGTGGTCAATGCGCTGAAGGGGGCTGGCGACCCTTGGCGCTCGATGAAGTCGGGTGATTTGCAAGCCGCAGCGCAACGCGGCCAGGGCTCGGTACGTGAAGCCATGCGGTTGCTGGATGGTCCGGGGCTGGCCCTGGCGCTCAAACTCGATGGTCTTTTTAACAGACTGCCAGACGTCGATTGGCTGGCCGTCCATGATCTTGCCGATGCACTGGCTGGTCGTGAGGGGCAGGAGGCTTTCGAGACCCTTTTGACGGCGGTCTTTGACTGGATAGATGCGACGGTCAGGGCATCCGCCCAGATCGGCGCGGCCCGCCTTGCACCCTATGCCGAGGTATGGGAAAAGATTGCCGCGTCCGCGCGCGAAACTGAAGCGTTCAATCTCGACAGACGACCGCTGATCCTGTCGATTTTCGCTGATCTCGCCGCCGCCACCCGCGCCGCTCGCTTTTGAGCGCGCTTGAGCCTCGACGAACAGGAATTTGCGATTGAACGCGCGCCCCACATTCTACATCACCACAGCCATTCCCTATGCCAATGGTGCACCTCATATCGGCCATGCCTATGAGCGTATCGCAACCGATGCGATTGCCCGCTTTCATCGGCTGGATGGCAAGGATGTTCTCTTCGTCACCGGCATGGATGAGCATGGTCTGAAAATGCAGCAGACGGCAGCACGCGAAGGCCTGACGCCTTTGGCTTTGGCTGATCGTACCGCTGCGCAATTTGAGGCCATGGGCGAAAAGCTCAATGCACGCGCGGATGACATTGTCCGCACGACGCAGGAACGTCATAAAAAATCTGTCCAGGACATCTGGAACAAGATGTTGGCGAAGGGCGATATTTATCTCGATAAATATGAAGGCTGGTATTCGGTTCGGGATGAAGCCTATTACGATGAAAGCGAATTGACGGAACGCAATGGTGAGCGCTTTGCACCCACCGGCACACCTGTCGAATGGGTGAAAGAAGAAAGTTATTTCTTCAAATTGTCGGCCTATGGCGACAAGCTGCTTGCCTATTATCAGGCACACCCCGATTTCATCACACCCGACAAATATAAGAACGAGATTGTCGCTTTCGTGAAGCGTGGCCTGAAAGATCTGTCGATCAGCCGCAAGTCTTTCAACTGGGGTATTCCGGTGCCCAACGACCCCAAACACGTCATGTATGTCTGGGTAGATGCGCTGACCAATTATATTACCGCGACCGGCTACCCTGACTTGTCAGGACCGCGGGGCAAATATTGGCCGTGCGATGCCCATGTCATCGGCAAAGACATCACACGTTTTCATGCGATCTTCTGGCCAGCCTTCCTGATGTCGGCTGATCTGCCTTTGCCCAAGCAGATCGTTGTCCATGGTTTTCTGTTCAATCGCGGCGAGAAAATGTCGAAATCGGTCGGCAATGTGATCGATCCTTTCACCTTGGCCGATCATTATGGTGTCGACCAGCTGCGCTATTTCTTTTTGCGCGAAGTGCCTTTTGGTCAGGATGGCAATTATTCTCATGAAGCGATTGTCAATCGCGTCAATGCTGATCTCGCTAATGATCTTGGCAATCTTGCCCAGCGCTCGCTATCCATGATCAATAAAAACTGTGACGGCAAAGTGCCAAATCATGGTGATTTCACAGATGCGGACAAAGCCATACTTGCTATGGCTGATGGCGCTGTGAACAAAGCACGCGCGGCTATGAAGGATTATGCACTTCACACCATGCTGGCTGACATCTGGGCTGTCGTGGCAGAAGCCAATCGTTATTTTGCGGGCGAAGAACCCTGGATCAAGCGTAAATCTGATTTGTCCCGCATGGAAACCATTCTCTATGTGACAGCTGAAGTTTTGCGCAATCTGGCAATTCTCGCCCAACCCGTCATTCCAGGCTCTGCTGAAAAGCTGCTTGATCTGTTAGGCGTGGCAAATGACGCGCGCGACTTTGCACATGTGGGCGCCAAATATCGTCTCGTCTCCGGCGCGGCACTACCCACACCATCCCCCATCTTCCCGCGTTATGTTGAAGTGGAAGCTGAGGCCAAAAGCTGATGTTGATCGACACGCATTGCCATCTCGATTTTCCTGATTTCGCGCCCGAGCGCGACGAGGTGGTGGCGCGCGCGAAAGCAGCTGGCGTGGCGCGCATGATCACCATCTCGACCTTTGTGTCGCGCTATGATCGTTATCGCGAAATTGCTGAAGCCTACGACAATGTCTGGTTCACGATCGGTACGCATCCGCATCAAGCTCATGAAGAGCCGGAAGCCAGTGTTGAAGATCTGGTGCGCTTAAGCCTACATCCGCGTTGCATCGGGCTTGGTGAAGCGGGTCTCGATTATCATTACGACAAGGCCCCGCGTGACACAGCCGAGCGGGTTTTTCGTACACATATTGCGGCAGCCCGCGAGACCGGACTGCCCTTGGTCATTCATGCCCGCGATGCGGATGAGAA
>CANGRU010000142.1 GCA_947456315.1 Beijerinckiaceae bacterium
ACAAGCCGCTTGATCCGCAGCGTGGGCTGACCGTTGTTGAAATCATGAAAGCCGCCATCAAAGGCGACATTCGCGGCATGTATATTGAGGGCGAAAATCCGGCCATGTCGGACCCCGATCTCAATCACGCACGCGAAGCGCTGGCCTCTCTCGATCATCTTGTGGTGCAGGATTTATTCCTGACCGAGACAGCCTTTCATGCGGATGTGATTTTCCCTGCATCGGCTTTTGCTGAAAAAGACGGAACCTTCACCAATACGGATCGACGCGTGCAAATGGCGCGCGCCATCGTGCCGCCACCCGGTGAGGCCAAACAGGATTGGTGGATCATTCAGGAAATGGCGCGGCGCATGGGCCTTGATTGGTCCTATCAATCGCCTGCGGATGTGTTTTGTGAAATGGCCGCCATCATGCCCTCGCTCGCCCACATCACGTGGGAACGCCTGCAACGCGAAGGTGCGGTGACCTATCCCGCTCATGCGGATGACAAGCCGGGCGACGCTGTCATTTTCACAAATGGTTTCCCGACCCCATCTGGGCGCGCGCGGATTGTGCCGGCGCGCATCGCCCCGCCTGACGAAATACCCGATGCCGACTATCCGATGATCCTCTCGACGGGGCGCGTGCTGGAACATTGGCACACAGGCTCCATGACACGGCGCACCACCGTGCTCGACCAGCTGGAACCGGAAGCCATGGCACTGGTGAACCCTCGTGAGGTCACGCGGCTGAAGCTCGTCATCGGGGACTATGCGCGGATCGAAACGCGGCGCGGGGTGGTCAGGGTCAAATTGCGCGAAGATCGCAATGTGCCCGTCGGGATGATCTTCATGCCCTTCTGCTACGCAGAGGCAGCGGCCAATCTGCTGACCAATGCAGCCCTTGATCCGACAGCCAAGATACCGGAATTCAAATTCTGCGCGGCGCGGCTATCCTCTGATCTCCACCAATAAAGCTGAAATGTTGTTCTAAAAACTCTCAAATTAGCTGTTTTTAATCATAATTAAGTCATTAATAGGCAAGTTTTGTTGAAAATAACAAATAAACAACTCAACAACTATATTGTTTTGTTCTACCTTAAGCTCAGCTTTATTGAACAACTCTCAGTCGGGGCAGGAGATACGGGTGAAGGACATCGAAATCCTTCTCGTCGAGGGTGCGCGCGGCCTGCGGCATGACATCTCCGCGTCTCTGGGCCTGGCCGGCGCCCGGGTGAAGGCGTCCGGCACTATTTTCGAAGCCCGCCAGTCGTTGCTGAACCACAAACCGCGGTTTCTCATCCTTGATGTGGATGGACAAAGCGAAGATGTCTTGAGCTTCCTCAGCGAGCTCGACAGCTTGAATATTGCAACCATCGTCCTGGCCGATGATACGCAAATAGACCAACGCATCGAATATTTTGAACGACGCGTGATGGACGTGGTCCCCAAGCCGCTGCACTTGCATGAAGTAAACCTGCGACTGCGCCGCTTCCTGCGCCCCAATCCCGCAACCAAACCTGATCTGCAAATCGAGATCGCATGTGGTCGCGCCACGCTCGATATAGCAACCCGCTCCTTGCGCCAGGCACGCAAGAAAACCGTTGCTCTGACAGGAAGCGAATTCCGTTTGCTTTACCTGCTCTTGCAAAAAGATGGTGCTGTCGTTGATCGCACAATCATCATGCGTGATGTGCTGGGTCAAAGCCAGGACAGCACAAGCCGGTCCATCAATGTGATCATGAGCAAACTGCGTCGCAAGCTGGATGACATCGACTCAGGTCGCTTTATTCGCAGTGTGCGCTCTGAAGGCTACATGCTTGTCGGCGAAGATAAAGATGAGCCACGCGCAGACACTTCTTACATTTCGCCGAATATAAAAATGCGCGACAGCATCAATGGAATGAATGACTGATGACAAACAGAGAACAGGTCAATATCACGCGCGCACATTTGGCAGATGCTATTTGTCGAGCGACTGGTTTGTCCCGTACGGATGCAAGCGACTTCGTCGAAATTTTTCTTGAACTTATTAGCGAGACATTGCTGCGTGAAGAGAGCGTGATGTTTTCGGGCTTCGGCAAGTTCCAAGTCGTCAAGCGCGCGGCGCGCAAAGGCCGCAATGTCAAACTTGGTGTCGATGTGATGATCGAGCCGCGCCTCGCCATTGTTTTCAAACCAGCACCAAACTTGGTGTCTCGCCTCAATGAGACGACCGATGATGCCCAAAAGCACGCCACAGCTGCAGCTTAAATCGCTTTACCAGAACCAAGCTGGCCGCGCCCGCTGCGCGCCTGATGCAAGGCAGCCATGCGCAGAACTGCTGCGGAAGCCCGTGCGCAGCGAAAAAAAGCATGACATTGTGATGGCAATCGGCAATCGGGTCAGCTAGAAGCACCCGATAATGACTGGTGAGACCATGACTGCTTCCTGGAACACAAAATTCGGCGGCCGCCGCGTGCGGCATGACCCTCCGACAATTGAGGAGGCGCTCGAGGCTGCCGAGTGCTTTGCAGAAGGTCTCGATAACCAGATTGAAGTCGCAGCCCAGCTTATGGGTGTCAGCGAAGACGAAGTCCGCGCTGTTGCCCTGCGTGCACAGCGCCGTGCGACCACCATCCAGCGTGTGGCACCAGCCACACCATCAGCCTCGGGCCGGGCCGTGATTGTCGAGCGCCGTACCACGCGCCGGCGGATCGTAGCGCCCTAAAAGCCGGCCTTTCTTAACCAAGTCGGTCTGTTTTTGATCAAATTGCGCTCCAGAGCGCGCCAAAAGGTCAAAAACGAATCTGTTTGCTTGCTATTTGTTGGCGAAGGCCTCAAGGTGGGCATATCGGATATCTGGCTTGCGATTTAGCCCAGCGCTCAGGCGCTCCGCTGACACCTCATCCCTTCTTCGATTCACAACAGGTCTCGCGAGAGGCCTCTCTTTACGTATGTCTATAAGGATATCACCCATGAGCATGGGCACAGTTAAGTGGTTCAATTCTGAAAAAGGCTATGGCTTCATTCAACCGGATGACGGCGGCGCCGACGTGTTCGTTCATATCAGCGCTGTTGAACAGGCTGGCATGCGTGGCCTGAACGAAGGCCAGAAGATCAGCTACGAAGTGCAGCCTGATCGTCGCACTGGCAAGTCTTCAGCGACGAACCTTCAGGCAGCCTAAGCGCCTGACGCGATACAATCCAGGCGTTCTGCCGCTCGCGGCAGGGCGCCTTTCATCTTTTATGGGCCCCGCCGATGATCAAGACACATCTCTATGAAATCGACGAAGTCGTGGCTTTTCAGCCCGCTGGTCAGACCGAGCAGATGTTCAAGGTCGTTCGCCAAATGCCCGCCGAACGCGGCACTCCTCAATACCGCCTGCGCTCCTGCGCAACGGGGCAGGAACGCGTCGCGGAGGAAGCGCATCTGAAAAGCGCGCCCCCGCAACCATGACCGGCGCCCGGCGCCCATTGTCACACTGAGGACTCATGAGCTTTCTGAAATCCAATGACTTCGCTGAACGGCAGCGCAACGCCAATGCGGCCCGCCTCGCCATCGCGGAAAAATTCAAAGTTGCCGCACAAAATCCTATTTCCGAGGAAAAAGTTGCCGCCCGCGCCGAGATCGTCCGGGCCCGCGAAATCCGCACTGCCGAACGCGAAGCCGCCCGCAAGGTGCAGGCCGCTGAACGTGCCGAAGCCGCCAAAAAAGCAGCAGTCCAGGCCGCTGAACAGCGCGCTGCCGATGAACTGGCCGCTTTGAACCAGAAGCGCTCCGAGGAAGAAGCCGCGGTTGCCCTGCTCGCCGAGCAGAAGGCCGTGCGCGATGCCCGTTATGCCGCCCGCAAGGCTGCCAAAAAAGAACGCCGTAAAGGCTAAGTCCTGCCCGATTGCAGGCTGTGGCCCAATCAGCTAAAAAAGGCGGGTCTGAACCCGCCTTTTTTGCACCCGTAGCTCAGCTGGATAGAGCGTTGCCCTCCGAAGGCAAAGGTCGCACGTTCGAATCGTGCCGGGTGCGCCAAACTTCTCCACCTCGCGTTGATCCAAACCTCTTCCCCTGGCTGCACCAAGCTGGGATAGTGACGCTTCGTCATTTTTTATTTTTTGGTTTTTTCAAATGCGATTTCTTTTTGTCTCGGCAGTATTCGCCGCTTGTCTCCTGTCCGGCTGCGCCAACAAAAGCACGACCGATATTCTGCTGGAGGATGCAGGTCAGGCGTTCAAAACCCGTTACGGGACAATTCTCAGCCACCGTCCGGTCAGTGTACGCAGCGATTCATCTCTGGCTGTTGGTAGCGGTGCCTTTTTAGGCGGTGTTGGCGGCGCTGTTGTTGGCAAGACAAACGGCACAACGCTCGCCGGTTTTCTGCTCGGCATGGTGGCTGGCGAAGCGCTGCATGAGTTGGCCGAAACGGACAATGCCATTGAATATGTGGTGGCCTTCGGGGATGGCACGACCATGATCATCGATCAGGTTCAGCGGGATCGTGAGGCCGTGTTGCAACAGGGCACGCGCGTGATCGTGCAATTCGGTGCCAAAATCAATCGCGTCATTTCAGCCGAAGCTTTGCCCACGACAATAGCGCCGCCCGCTGAATTGCAAATCAACGAACCGGAACAGGCACGCAAACCTGCCCCTAAAAAGCGTCCTGCTCGCCCGCCGCGTATCTTGCGGGCGGGCGATGCAGCCTGAAACAAGACGCCGCAGATCAGACGTCGAGATTGGCAACGCTCAGCGCATTTTCCTGAATGAATTCACGACGCGGTTCCACCACATCGCCCATCAGTTTCACGAAAATATCGTCGGCCTCGACCGATTCCTTGATGCGCACCTGCAGGAGAGAGCGGACTTCACGATCCAACGTCGTTTCCCAAAGCTGCTCGGGATTCATCTCGCCGAGACCTTTGTAACGCTGCATCTGGCTGATGCCCTTTTGCCCTGCCGCCATAATGGCCTCGACCAATGCGCTCGGGCCGGCAACTTGCGTCTCGTCGGCCTTGCGCACAATCACTGCAGGGCTTTCGAAGACTTCGCGCAGAGATGCGGAATGTTCATCGAGCTTACGCGCTTCAGCAGAGGCCAGCAGGCCGGCATCAAGAGTTGATGTTTGACGCACGCCGCGCACGTCGCGTGCAAACACATAGCCACCATTCTCGACACTGCCGGTCCAGCCACGCTCGGTCTCTTCCGACAAAGCATCCAGTCGGCGCGCAATATCTGCGGCCAAACGCGCAGCGTCTTCATCCGAGATAAGACCAAGCGGCTTCAATGCGCCGGCAATCGCACCCTGTTCGACAGCTGTGCGGTCATAGCGCGAATGCAATTGTGCCAAGACTTGGCGCACAATCCGCGATTCTTCAATGATCGCACGCAAATCCTGCGCGCCGCGCTCGCCTTGGCCCGTGCGCA
>CANGRU010000143.1 GCA_947456315.1 Beijerinckiaceae bacterium
CACCATGGAAGATATTGATCGCCTGTCGCGCCGCGTGCCCGTGCTGTGCAAAGTCGCACCTGCTGTCGCCGATGTGCATATTGAAGACGTGCATCGCGCAGGCGGCATTATGTCGATTCTGGGCCAGCTTGATCGCGCAGGCCTGTTGCACACTGACACACCGACCGTGCACGCCCCGAGCATGGGTGCGGCACTCGACAAGTGGGATATCAGCCGCACGCGTGATGAGAAGGTGCGTGCCTTCTTCCGTGCTGCTCCCGGTGGCGTGCCGACACAAACCGCCTTCTCGCAAGATCGTCGCTGGGATGACCTTGATGAAGATCGGCAGAGCGGCGTGATCCGCGATGCCGACCACGCCTATTCCAAAGATGGTGGTCTGGCTGTGCTGAGCGGCAATATCGCGCTGGATGGCTGCATTGTGAAAACAGCGGGCGTGGATGAAAGCATCCATATTTTTGCTGGCCCCGCGCGCGTCTTTGAAAGTCAGGACGATGCGGTGGATGCGATCTTGCGCGGCAAGATCAAAGCGGGCGATGTCGTTGTCATCCGCTATGAAGGACCGCGCGGCGGCCCCGGCATGCAGGAAATGCTCTATCCGACGAGCTACATCAAATCGAAGGGCTTGGGCAAACTCTGCGCGCTGGTGACAGACGGTCGTTTTTCGGGCGGCACGTCGGGCCTCTCCATCGGCCATTGCTCGCCGGAAGCTGCCGAAGGCGGCGCCATCGCTTTGGTTGAAGAAGGTGATCGCATCGAGATCAACATTCCCAAGCGCTCGATTGCTTTGGCAATCAGCGATGCGGAACTGGCCAAGCGCCGTGCCGCGATGGAAGCCAAGGGCAAGGACGCCTGGAAGCCTGCCAAAGTGCGCGCGCGCAAAGTCACCACGGCTCTGCGCGCATATGCAGCTTTTGCAACCAGCGCTGCCAAGGGCGCGGTTCGCCAACTGCCCGACGAATAATGTGCAAGGCGGCGCGCAAGCGCCGCTTTTCATGCCGCCCATAAAGACAAAAGGCCGCTCAGGTGAAAATTGTCGTCCCCGCTTTGATCAAGCGCAACATGGCTCTGTTTGCGCTGTCCCAAAGCTTCACTGGTGCCGGCATGCAATTCATCTACGGGCTCGGGCCTTTGATGATTGTGGGCATCAGCGGCTCGAATGATCTGGCAGGCCTGTCGGTTGCCTTGATCGGTCTGTCGCGCTTTCTCGTCTCCTATCCGATTGGCAAGATCACCGATTCTTACGGCCGCAAGCCCGGCATTCTGATGGGTCTTGCTTTGGCCATGGTCGGCACATTGATCATCGCCTTCGGGCAAAACATCTCGCATCTGGTCTGGGTGATTATCGGCATTCTTGTCTTTGGCATGGGCATGAATGCGGCCCAGCAAATGCGCGTGGGCGCAACCGATATGTTCCCCTCCGCGCTGCGTGGACAAGCACTCGGCTATATTGCGCTGGGCACATTCGCCGGCCTCATCCTGTCGCCTGCGGTCGTCAATCTGGGCGAGCGCTTGTCCGACTCGGGCCTTGGCAATGCACTTGTTCTGCCATGGCTCATGTTGCCTGTGTTGATCATCATCGGCGCGGGACTTGTTTATTTTGTGCGCCCCGACCCCAAAGAGATCGGCCAGAATCTGGCGCGTTATTATCCGGGTTATGTCGAGCCGCAACATGCGGTCGGTGACAGCACAAAGTTTTCAGGCGGCAGCCTGATGTCCTATGTGCCGACACGGCTTGCCATTGCAGCCAATGCCGCGGCACAGGGCAATATGTCGATTGTCATGGTGCTGACATCCCTTGTGCTGCAACACCATGGTCATTCGCTCACCGCTATTGCCTGGGCGCATTTGTTTCACTCCGCCGGCATGTTTGCTTTCTCGATCCCGATCGGAAAACTCTCCGACAGAATAGGCCGCGCCAAAATCATGTATCCGGGCCTGATCCTGACCATTGCGGGGGCAGCCCTCGTTGGTCTGACCACCGGATATGTTCCGATCACCTTCGGCACGTTTCTGGTGGGCATCGGCTGGGCCATGACCAATGTGGCCTCGACTGCATTGCTGGCCGACGAAGTCGACACCAGCATGCGCGGGCGCGCCATTGGCACGAATGATTCATGGGCGGGCGGCACCAGCCTTGTCTTGTCGATCATCACTGGGCCGCTGATTTCAGCGCTTGGTCTGCCTGCGTCAGGACTCTTTGCTGCTTTTGTTGCTGGCGTGCCATTGCTCATGTGGGCTTGGTCTTTGCGCGCGGTGCGCAGCTGATGTCAGCTACCCTGCCCCTGCGCCATGCTTTGCTGGCTGTCGCCATTATGGCCGTCTGGGGCAGTAATTTTGTCGTTATGAAGAGCGGGCTCGAGCATCTGCCGCCTTTGTTCTTCGCTGGTGTGCGCTTCACGCTCGCCGCTTTTCCGTTGGTCTTTGTCTTGCCGCGCCCACCCGTCGCTTGGTCCAATCTTGCGGCCTATGGGCTGTTCATCGGCTTTGGCCAATTTGGCCTCGTCTTCACCGCACTCAATGGACATATCTCGCCAGCGCTCGCCTCATTGGTTGCGCAGGTGCAGGTCTTCTTCACCATCGGCCTCGCCTTTGTGCTGAACGGCGAGCGCATCAGCGCGCTGCAAGGCGGCTCACTGGTGCTGGCGGCCTCCGGCCTTCTTGTGATCGGCCTGCACACAGATGCGCAGACAAGCCTGACAGGCCTGATGCTGATGCTGGGCGCGGCTTTGTGCTGGGCGCTTGGCAATATGGTCGGGCGCAAGGCCGGGCAGATCAACATGCTGGCCTATATTGCCTGGTCGAGCCTGTTTGCCGCTCCGCCGCTCTTTGCCCTGTCCTGGCTGATGGAAGGCCCGGCAGCCATTGCCACTGGCGTCACAGAATCCGACCTTGGCACATGGGGGGCCGTGATCTGGCAGACTGTGGGCAATTCGCTGTTTGGTTATGGCGCCTGGAGCTGGCTCTTGTCACGTCATCCGGCCGCCCTCGTCACGCCGATGGCCCTGCTGGTGCCTCTGTTTGGTTTTGCTGCCTCTGCGCTCTGGCTGGGCGAGCCGCTCCCCTTTTGGAAGCTTGCAGCAGCAGCCCTAGTCATGGCAGGTCTGAGTGCAAACCTGCTCGCGCCCTTTTTGCGGCAGCAGGATGGGGAGACTGTGTGATGAAGGATTTGCTGGCGAGGCTCGAGACGGTTGAGGAAACCGTCGCCCATCAGGCGCAATCCATTGATGATCTCAATCGCACGATCACAGAACAATGGAAGATTATCGAAGCGCTGAAGCATGGCTATGCGCAATTGAGTGATCGCGTGCAAGAAGCCGAAACCAATGCCCGCGTGTCAGGCGCGCCCGAGCCACCACCACCCCATTATTGAGATGTGAGCGCATGAGCATGTCCGGTAATTTCGGTCATAATCTGCGGCCCGATCCGCGCGGTGTCGTGCTGCTGGATGACCAAGATCGTGCCATTGGCACAGCCGGAAAACATGCCGCCCATATGCGCGGGCTCTACCATGCGGCCATTTCGATCATTCTGGTCGACCGCTCCGGACGGCAATTGCTGCAACAACGCGCTTTTACCAAATATCATTGTGGTGGTTTGTGGACCAATGCCTGTTGCTCGCATCAAATGACGGGCGAGACATCGGCTGCCGCCGCCAGGCGGCGCTTGTTTCAGGAATTGCGCCTCAACACCAAACTCACCCAGCTGGCGCGTGTGCGCTACCGCGCGCGTGTCGGCCATCTGACCGAACATGAATGTGTCGATGTCTTTGTCGGCCTTCTCGATAACATGCCGCGCATCAATCCGTGCGAGGCCGCAAGTGTGGCTTGGCTCTCGCCCGGTGACCGACACGCCCATGATCCGCTGACGCCTTGGTCGGCACTTTATCTTGAGCTGTTTGGATTTGAGGGGCCACGCGCCCGCGCCTTGGGGCTGGATGATGGAACCATCCACGATTGCGGGCCGACGTTCCGGCTTTGACGCGCCTATCCGTATGGCTGCGCTGACGCTCGACGCAAACCGGCTTGACCTGCGCGCCATTGCAGGTTGTATCGACAGAACAAGACGCTCAAAGGGCACATCATGACACAGACCACGCACATCCATACCGAGGCTTGCGGCGAGGCGCGTGATCCTGTTTGCGGCATGATGGCCAAGACAGATGGCTCGAAGCCGAGCTCGCATGTGGGCGAGCGTGATTTCTTTTTCTGCGGGCCTGGCTGCAAAACGAAATTCGATGCCGACACCCAATATTATCTGACGCGCACTGCCAAAGATCCGGTCTGCGAGATGGATGTGAATGTGGCCAACGCCAAATATGCGTTGCGCCACAACAAGAAGAGCTATTATTTCTGCTCGCCCGTTTGCCAGACCAAATTCGAAGCCGCGCCCGAAACCTATACAGGTGAAGCCGCACCCGCGCCCACCGCCCCTGTTCCAGAGGGCACCGTTTACACCTGCCCGATGGACCCCGAAATTCGCCAGATCGGGCCAGGCACATGCCCGATATGCGGCATGGCTTTGGAACCCGATGTGCCAAGCGCAACAACGGGCCCCAATCCCGAATATATCGACTTCATGCGCCGCCTTGCTTTGGCTGGCCCCTTGGTGATCCCTGTGGTGATCCTTGAGATGGGCGGCCATGTTGGCGCCTTCGACTGGATGTCGCCCTTTGTCTCCGGCGTCATCCAGCTTGCCTTTGCACTGCCCGTTATTCTCTGGGCGGGGCGACCGTTCTTTGAACGCGGATGGCTGTCGCTGAAGACGCGCAACCTCAACATGTTCACGCTGATTGCCATGGGCACGGGCGTGGCTTTTGCCTATAGCCTTGTGGCGCTGTTTGCGCCCGACCTGTTTCCGCATGCCTTCCGTCACCATGATGGCTCGGTGCCGATTTATTTTGAAGCTGCATCGGTCATCATTATTCTGGTGCTGGTCGGACAAGTTCTGGAATTGCGCGCGCGTGAGCAAACCGGCAGCGCGATACGCGCATTGCTTGATCTGGCGCCTGTGACCGCCCGCCGCCTGCGTGCCGATGGCACAGAAGAAGAGATCTCGTTGGATCTTGCCAAAATTGGCGATCAATTGCGTGTGCGCCCCGGTGACAAAGTGCCTCTCGATGGCGTTGTGACGGAAGGGCGCAGTGCGGTGGATGAATCTTTTGTCACAGGCGAAAGCATGCCTGTGACCAAAGAAGTCGGCATGAAACTCATTGGCGGCACGATCAATGGCACCGGATCATTGATCATGCGGGCCGAAAAAATTGGCCGCGACACAATGCTCTCGCAAATTGTGCAAATGGTTGCCAATGCGCAGCGCTCACGCGCACCCATCCAGCGTCTGGCAGATCAGGTGGCCGG
>CANGRU010000144.1 GCA_947456315.1 Beijerinckiaceae bacterium
AGAGGGTGCGTGCGCCCACATCAATGGCGGTCATTTCAGCAATTTCGCCGCGCTCGCACACGGCAATTTTCGATGTGCCGCCACCGATATCGATGTTCATGACGCGGGCGTTTTCGCGTGCCGAGCGGGCAGCTGCCCCCGAGCCGAAGGCGGCCAGCGTGGTTTCCAGCCCGTCACCGGCCGAAACGGAGACGAATTTGCCGGTCTGGGCGGCAAACAGCTCGCCAATGGCGCGCGCATTGTTGCGGCGCACTGCGACGCCCGTGAGGATCAGGGCGCCCGTGTCGATCGACATCGGGTCGATGCCCGCCATCTCATATTGCTTGTCGATAAAGGCGCCGAGCTTGGCGGCGTCAATTTCGGACAAATCGGCGGTATAGGGGGTCAAAAGCACGTCGGATTCGTGAAAAACCTCACGTTCCGTGACGATATAGCGGTTATCGACGCGTTCCAGCACGAGGCGGGAAAAGACCAGATGGGAGGTCGAGGAGCCGATATCGACGCCCACACTGACCAAGCGGATCTCGTCTTCCTCTTCGAGGCTGCGCCGCACATTGCTGAAAAATACGCGTCCCCCGACGGCCTCGTCACTCATCTGGCGCTCCTGTCCACCTATTTGGCCCGGTTTCCCGGGGCTTTGCCTTTGGTCTTTGCAATCGGCCAAAGCAGGGGGGCTGTCAACCGCAAGGCGGCCCGTCCGGCGCCTTGTTTTCAGGGGGCGCAGAGCCCTCACCCTGCTGTTTCCGCTTGCCTTTGACCCGTCTAGACCTTAGTCGAATAAGAGACAATAAAAATGAAGCCCCGGCAAAGTTGGGGCGGGAGGACGCGGCGCTCAAAACAGCCCGCAACGTGACTTGAGGCGCGACCCGATATGGCCCCGTGAAGAGGCTAGGCCGGTTTTGCGCGCCCGATCCAGTGCAACGAAGGACGCGAGTTTTCATGGCCGGCGCGGAAGACGACAAGAAGACCAAAGGGCATTCCATGGCCGAACATCACGGCATGGGCCCGGGCTGGAAACATGAGCATGACGGTTATTCCGATCACGAACATGACGAATACGACATGGACGGACCGATCGAGGACAATCCGCTCTGGCAGGCTGACAATGTTCATCTCACCAGCGTCGGTGTCGACATTGGCTCGTCGGGCACGCAGGTTATTTTCTCGCGCATTCATCTGCGCCGTCTCGCTGAAGATCTGACCAGCCGTTATTATGTTGTCTCGCGCGAAACGCTCTATCTCTCGCCTGTCTCGCTGACGCCTTATTCCAGCGAAACACGCATCGATGATGTGAAGCTCGGCGAAATCATCAGAGCTGCCTATGAAGGCGCTGGCCTGAAACCCGCTGAAGTCGACACAGGTGCTGTCATTCTGACGGGCGAAGCTTTGCGCCGTGAAAATGCGCAGGGCATTTCCAACCTCCTGTCGGAAGCGGGCGGCGAGTTTGTCTGCGCGACTGCAGGCCATCACATGGAATCCATGCTGGCTGGTTATGGTTCAGGTGCGGCCAATGTGTCGCTCGAGTCCGGCCAGCGCGTGCTGAACATCGATATTGGTGGCGGCACAACCAAGCTTGCCGTGCTCGAAGGTGGCCGCGTGCTGGGCACAGCGGCTTTCCATGTCGGCGGCCGTCTGCTGGTTGTCGACGAGGCTTTCAAGATCGTGCGCCTTGATCCGGCGGGCAAGACACACGCCAAGCGCGCTGGCTTTGAATGGAAGCTGGGCGACACAGTCACCTCCGAGCAACTCGACAAGGTGGCCGATGTGATGGCGGAAACGCTGGTCGATGCGCTCACCCAGCGCCCGATGTCGCATGACATTGCGCATCTTTATCTCACCGATCCGATTCTCGATTTCGGCACACTCGGCGGCATCATGTTCTCCGGTGGTGTGGCGGAATATGTTTACGCGCGGGAAGAGCGCGACTTCGGCGATATGGGCAAGCGCTTTGGCACAGCCATTGCGCGCAAGATCGCAGCCAAGCGTTTCCCTTGGACCTGTCTGCCGGCGGGTGAATGTATCCGTGCGACCGCGCTGGGCGCATCCGAATATTCCGTGCAGCTGTCTGGCAATACGAGCTACATTTCAAACCCCGGCGAATTGCTGCCGCGCCGCAATCTGCAGGTCATCCAGCCGCCTGTCGAAACAGGCGACGAGATTGATGCGGATGCTGTGGCCAAAGCCATCAAGTCGCATCGCAAGGCGTTTGAAGTCGAGAGCGCCGATGTCGACATTGCGCTGGCGCTGCGTTGGACGGGCGTGCCCTTCTATGATCGCATCGCACCTTTCGCCAAGGGCATTATCGCAGGATTGGCTGATCATATTGCGGCGAACAAGCCGATCTATGTCATGCTCGATGGCGACATTGCCCAGACGCTTGGCGCGATCATGCGCGAAGAAATGGGCGTCACATCCGAAGTTCTCGTGATCGATGGCGTCATGCTGATGGATTTCGATTACATCGATCTGGGCAAGGTGCGCATTCCTTCCTTTACCGTGCCGGTGACGATCAAATCGCTGGTCTTCTCGGAAGACCCGCGCGGGCCGCGCGCCAAGGAAATCATCCACCACCGGTCTGAAGATCATGGTCATGGTCACGACCATGGTCACTCACATTCTCACGCCCATTCGCATGATCATGGTCATCACCATCATCATGATGATGGTCATAAGCATTAAAGCCGGGGGCGCAGGTGGCATCTGTTGAGAATGTTTCTGGCGATTTGCAGACGGGCGCTCAGCCTGTGGTGAAAGCCGATCCGAAATGGGCGATCATGGGTGGCGTTGTCTCCATCGTCGCTTGGCTGGCCCTCGTTCCGCTGGTGTTTCTGATCTATCAGAGCTTCCGCACACCGGGCACGGCGCGCAAGCCTGCGATCTGGACGCTGGGCAATTACTTTGAAGCCTATTCAAGCCCAGACACGCTTTTGCTGTTTGCCAATTCGGTGCAATTTGCAGCGGGCACAGCCATTCTTGCTCTTGTTGTGGGCACAGCGCTCGCCTGGATGACAGAGCGCACCAACACGCCGCTGAAGCCGCTCTTCTACGCCCTGTCGATCATTCCGCTGATCATTCCGGGCATTCTCTTCGTCGTGTCGTGGATTTTTCTGGCGAGCCCCAAGATCGGTCTGATCAATCTGGCCCTGCAAAACATTCTGGGCACGGACAAAGTCTATGTCGATATTTATTCCATGGCGGGCATGATCTGGGTGGATGGTTTGCATTATGCCCCCATCGCCTTCCTGCTGATGACAGCCGCCTTCCGCGCGATGGATCCGTCACTCGAAGAAAGCGCCATGATGAGTGGCGCTTCCATGTGGGGCATTTTCCGCCGCATCACGTTGAAGCTGGCTTTCCCTGCGGTGGCGGCATCTTTCCTGATCCTCTTCGTGCGCTCGATCGAGAGTTTCGAAGTGCCGGCACTTCTGGGCCTGCCGGTTGGCATTCAGGTGTTCACGTCCGCTATTTATGATGCGATCCATTCGTACCCGAGCAATATCGGATTGGCGGCCGCCTATGCGATCACGCTGCTCGTCATCACCATGGGCGGCATTTACTTCCAGTCGCGCATTACGGCGCAGGGCGGCAAATATTCGACTGTGACAGGCAAAGGCTTTCGCCCGCGCACCATTGATCTGGGTCGCTGGAAATACCTCACCGCCGGCATTTTCGTGGTCTATGCCTTGATGGTGGTGATCCTGCCGTTCTTGGTGCTGCTCTGGTCATCCTTGCAGAAATTCTATTCGGTGCCGTCGATGGATGCGCTGCGCAATGTGTCGCTGGCGGCCTATGTGACGATCATCAATTATCCGAGCGTCGGCACGGCGGTCTGGAACTCGTTCATCCTGTCGATCGGCTCGGCCACGACCGTGATGGTGCTCACAGCCATTGTCTGCTGGATCGTGCTGCGCACCAAGATTCGCGGCCGTTTCCTGCTGGACCAGCTGGCTTCCATTCCGCTGGTGCTGCCGGGCCTCGTCATGGGTCTGGCCATTATGGTCTGCTACCTGACCATTGGCGGGGGTATTTACGGCACGATCTGGATCCTGTTCATCGCCTATGTGACGCGCTTTCTGCCCTATGGGATGCGCTACAACACGACCTCCATGGTGCAGCTGCACAAGGAGCTGGAGGAATCAGCCGCCATGTCCGGCGCCAGCTGGTTCACGTCCTTCCGGCGCATTGTCCTGCCGCTTCTGAAGCCCGGCCTCTTGGCGGGCTGGATTTATATTGTCATTGTCTCGGTTCGCGAATTGTCGAGCTCCATCCTGCTCTATAGTCCGGGCACAGAGGTGGTCTCGATTGTCATTTGGGAAATGTGGCAGAATGGCCAATATGTGGAATTGTCGGCCTTCGGCGTCATGCTGATTGCGACACTCTTCGTGTTCGTCATGACAGCTCAATGGATCGGCAAGCGCTTCGGCGTTAAAGAAACTTAAAAAACGGGGGAGGGGAACATGCTCACGGTGAAAGGTCTCAACACCGAATATCCAAGCCAAAAAGGTCCGCCGGTGAAAGCCGCGCAGGACGTAACCTTCGAGGTTCCGGCTGGCAAATTCTTTACCCTGCTCGGGCCATCTGGCTGCGGCAAGACAACCACGCTGCGCTCCATCGCCGGCCTTGAACGTCCTGTGGGCGGCGAGATCGTCGTCAATGGCCGCACGGTCTATTCGTCCGCGAAGAAGATTTTCATTCCGCCGAACCAGCGCAATTTCGGCATGGTGTTCCAGTCCTACGCGATCTGGCCGCACATGACCGTGTTTGCCAATGCGGCCTTCCCGCTGGAAGTGCGCAAGACCAAAATGTCAGCCCAGGACATCCGCGAAAAAGTGATGCGCGTTTTGTCTGCTGTGGCGCTGGAGCAATATGCGGATCGCGAAGCGACCAAGCTGTCAGGCGGCCAGCAGCAGCGCTTGGCGTTGGCGCGTGCGCTCGTCATGGAGCCGGAACTGCTCTTGCTCGATGAGCCTTTGTCCAACCTCGACGCCAAGCTGCGTGATCGCATGCGGTTCGAACTGAAGCGCATCCAGCGTGAGCTGGGTCTCACCACCATTTACGTGACCCATGATCAGGGCGAAGCGCTGGCGCTCAGCCATGAGATCGCGGTGATGAATGAAGGTCGTATCGTGCAGGTCGGCACGCCGCGCGAAATCTATGAGCATCCGCGCACGAAATTCGTCGCCGACTTTATCGGCACGACCAATTTCATCGACGGCACGGTGCTGGGCATGGACACGGCCACGGGCCGCTGGAATGTGCGCACACCTGCTGGTGACATGCTGGTGCATGCCGTGCAGACGCTGGCGCCCAATATGGCGGTGAC
>CANGRU010000145.1 GCA_947456315.1 Beijerinckiaceae bacterium
AATGTCGGCTCAGGCGGCTCGAACCAAGGCCAATTGTTTGTCGCCCTGAAGCCCAAAAAAGATCGCGGTGACATTCAGAAAGTCATCGCGCGTCTGCGCCAGAAAACATCGGCCGTTCCCGGCCTGACCTCCGTGTTCAATCCGGTGCAGAACCTCAATCTGAATGGCGGGCGCCAATCGCGCGCGGCCTATCAATATACGCTGCACTCGGGTGACCGTCCCTCGCTCTATGGCAAGTCGCCCGACATGCTCGAGCGCATGCGCCGGATTCCTGTGCTGCGCGATGTCACCACCGATCTGCAAATCCGCAACCCGCAATTGTCGATCGATATCGATCGCGAAAAGGCGGCGGCTTTCGGTCTGACCACAGACCAGATCAAGCAAGCGCTCTACAACACCTATGGCAATCGTCAGATCTCGACGATCTTCACGCAAGCGGCTGACTATCAGGTGTTGCTCGAAGCCAAAGGCAATTTCCGTGATGACCCCTCAGCTGTCGGGCGCATCTTTATTCGAGCACAATCGGGATCGGGTGGCACAACAGCCTCTGCCGCCAACACGCAAGGTGCGGGCGGCGCTGCATCCTCCGGCGGTGGCTCGGGCGGCGTCTCGTCTGCGCCCATCGTGCCGCTGGATCAGGTGGCGACCATCCGCTCGTCGGTCGGCCCGCTCACTGTCAACCGCCAATCGCAACAACCCTCTGTCACGCTGTCGTTCAATACGGCACCCGGCGTATCGATTGGCGAGGCGGTGGAAGCCATTCGTCGTGCCGAGCGCGAGGTCAATCTGCCTGCGACCATCACCACCAATTTCTCAGGCACAGCGGCGCTCTTCCAGGATGCGCAACGCGGACAGGTGCCGCTCATTCTGGCGGCCGTGCTGACGATCTATATTGTGCTGGGCGTGCTCTATGAGAGCTTCATCCATCCGATCACCATTCTCTCCGGCCTGCCCTCTGCAGGCTTGGGCGCGCTGCTGGCGCTGTGGGTCTTCAATATGGATCTCTCGGTGATCGCGATCATCGGCATTTTGCTGCTCGTCGGCATTGTGAAGAAAAACGCGATTATGATGATCGACTTTGCCATCGAGCGGAAAAAGGACGGGCTGGACTCCCTGCCCGCCATTCGCGAAGCCGCGATCATCCGTTTCCGCCCGATCATCATGACGACACTCGCCGCCATTCTGGGTGCCGTGCCGATTGCGCTGGGTGCGGGTGCGGGTGCGGAATTGCGCCAGCCCCTTGGCATTGCCATTGTGGGTGGCCTGTGTGTCTCGCAATTGCTGACGCTCTACATCACACCGGTCGTCTATTATTATCTCGACAAGGTCGACAGCTATCTGGCGGGCCAGATGCGCAAGACCGAGGAAGCGGCGGGCTCCGGCTCGCTGAAACCGGCAGAATAAAAAAGGGGCCCCATGCGGGCCCCTTTGCATATCAGGCGGCTTTAACGCCCGTCACCTTGAATGTATGCGTCTGGCCGTCGCTATCGCGGATCGACGCGTAGCTGCCCACGACAAAACTATGCGTCTCGAAACGAAAGCCCGCCTCTTCGTCACCTTGGCCCGGCTCGTAATCAAAGACCCAAGTGCCGCCGCCTGCCCCGCCCGCGCGATGCACCAGCAAACCATACTGAAGCGCGCCGCTCTTGTCCTTGCGATGGACAAAACACAAAGCACGTTGCTGCTTCCAGCTCTCCAGATCGATTTGGCCGCGCGCATTGAGGGGCGCGATAAAATCATAGGCAGCATCCGGAGACGGCTCTTTCGGACCGGGGGCTGGTTCTAGACTGATCTTGGACAGATGAATGTCTGACACGCGTAATGCCCTCCTGAGGCTGCTTCGATGCTCATTTCACAGGCAAAGGGTGGATGACGCCATGATGCAGGTCAAGAGTGGGTGAGCCCGCCTTGCTTCGGCCCTCTTCATGGTGAAAATGGCGCTCGTTCAGATCAGCTGCAGGATTTCATGAAGTTTCGTCCCAAATGGCTGTTGGTTCCGTTTGCGCTGGCACTGGCTGGCGTGGCGAGTGCGCATTGGACGCTCTCGGGTGAGGCTTTGCGCGAGGAGCTGGCTGACCAGGTCATGCAGACCGCGGGCCTGCGCGCCAATGCGCAAGGCAGGGCTTCTTTTGCCGTGCTGCCGCGCCCGCGCATCAAGATCGAAAATGTACTCATTTCCGACGACAAGGGTGCGCTGGTCATTCATGCGGATGTGCTGCGCGGCAATTTGCGCCTGTGGCCGCTGCTGTCCGGGCGTATGGAATTATCGTCCGTGCAGCTCGACCAGCCGGACGTGTCTTATGACTATGAAGAGCGCCCCTTCACACGTTTGGGTGCCATTGCCCGCGCGGCGCAATCGATGCCCGCATCAGACGAGGCCAAAGCCGCCGACCGCACACGTGTCGGCACAATCACTTTGGTGGATGGCACCGCGCGCATTCGCCAGCTGGGTGCGACACACAATGTCACATTGGACAAAATCAATCTGACGCTCGATTGGCCGCAACTGTCAGAGCCCGTTTCTTTGAACGGCACATTCCTCTGGCAGGACGAGACGCGCGAACTGGCGGCTTGGCTTGGCAAGCCCACCGAATTGATGCGCGGCGGCGAGAGTGCGGCGAGTTTGAAACTCGATAGCAACACATTGCAATTGGCCGCCAATGGCACATTGACGGGTGGTGCCTCCATGCAATTTGACGGACGCATGAATGCGTCCAGCAAAGCCTTGCGCATGGTGACGCAAGCACTGGGTTTGAAAACACCGCTGCTGGGCATCAACCAGATCGCACTCTCGGGACTGGCGCGCGCGGGCCTGTCCTCGCTCTCGCTGTCAGGTTTGAAGCTCACGATTGACGGCAATCCTTTTGAAGGCACACTGGCTCTGCAAACGGAAAACGGCCGTGCAATCCTGTCCGGCACATTGGCCGCAGAGACAATTGTGCTGGCGCCCATGATGGCTGATCTGCCCGCTTTGACAGGCGAGAGTGGCGCTTGGAGTGAAGACACGCTGCCACTGGCGAGCCTTGATGATGCAGATATGGATTTGCGGATCTCGGCCAGCAAGGCGCGGCTCGACCGCGCGATATTTGAGGATATTGGCGCCTCACTCCAGCTTAACAACGGGCGTCTTGATGTCGCCATCGGTCAGGCCAAAATCTATGGCGGCCAGATCAAAGGACGGATGACCGTCAATCCCGGTGCGCATGGTCTCGAGCTCCGCGCCAATGGCGCATTTGCCGATGTGGATGCCGATGCCATGACGAAAGAGACATTCCGTGTCTTTCGCATCAGCGGCACCACGAGTGGCCAATTCGAACTGGCCGGACAAGGCGAGACCATGGCCGCTCTGGTGCGCTCACTTGATGGCACGATGGAGACACGCTTACGCAATGGTGATTTGCATGGCATTGATCTGGAGCGCGCTCTGCGCAGTCTTGAACGCCGCCCCTTGTCGATCCTGACCGAAGCGCGCAATGGCCGCACAGGTTTCGAGACCGCGGTTTTCAGCGCACGCCTCACCAATGGCACGATTGATTTGACGCAAGCGCTGATATCGGGGCTCGGTGTGCAGGTCGCCATGACCGGCACAGCGACAACCGCCGATCGCAAACTCAATTTTCGTGCCATTGCACGCCAAAGCGGACCCGGCACATCCGTGCGTGAAAACGGGCCACAGCTGATGCTCGATATTCGCGGGCCATGGGATGAACCGCAGATCATCTTCGACAAAGAAAGCCTGATGCGGCGTTCGGATGCGGCTGCACCGCTGTTGCGTGCGCTGGAGAAAATTCCGGCCCTCAGCGCGCCTGTGACGGCGCCTTGAGCCGATTGAGAAGGCTGGCCACCAGCAAAGCAGCGCCCACAAAGCCGATCAGCAAAGTCGAAATCGCATTGATCTCGGGTGTCAGCCCCAAACGCACCTGACTGTAGATACGCATGGGCAAAGTGGGTGAGCCCGGCCCGGATGTGAAACTGGCAATCACAAAATCATCCAGCGACAAGGTGAAGGCCAAAAGAAATCCGGCCAGCATGGCAGGCAGGATCAAAGGCAGTGTGATGGTGCGAAAGACCCGCGCCGGACTTGCACCCAGATCTTGCGCCGCCTCTTCCAGTGAGCGGTCAAAGCCTGACAATCTGGCCTGCACCACAACAGCAACAAAACACAGACCCAAAGTCGTGTGGCCCGCCACAATGGTCCAGAAGCCGCGATCAATGCCGAGACCGACAAACAGCAAGAGCAAAGACAGACCGATGATCACTTCCGGCATGACCAGCGGCGCATAGACAAGACCTGCAAACAGACTGCGTGCCGGAAACCGCCCGAACCGTTGCAGGGCAAAAGCCGCACATGTGCCAAGCACGGTGGAGCATGAGCCAGCAACCACAGCCACGCGCAGACTGACACTGGCGGCTTGCAACAAAGCCTCGTTCTCGAACAAAGACACATACCAATGTGTCGAAAAGCCGCCCCACACCGTCACCAGACGTGAGGCATTGAAAGAATAAAGAACGACAAGTGCGATCGGCACATAAAGAAAGCCGAAGCCCGCAGCCAGAATGGCGAAGTGAAAAGGGGTCAGGCCGCGCTTCATGGCTTGGCCTCCGTCACTTGCTGGCGCTCATAGATCATCAGCGGGATGATGAGCAAGGCCAGCAAGAGAATGGCAACGGCACTTGCTGTTGGCCAGTCGCGGTTGTCGAAAAATTCGCTCCACAAAGAGCGGCCGATCATCAATGTGTCAGAGCCGCCGAGCAAATCGGGAATGACAAATTCGCCCACCGCCGGAATGAACACGAGCAAGAGACCCGCCACAACACCGGGGCGGGCAAGCGGCACGGTGATGCGCCAGAAAGCGTTGAATGGCGTCGCTCCCAGATCACTGGCGGCCTCTAACAACGCCGGATCTTGTCGTTCCAGCGCATTGTAAAGCGGCAAAATCATGAAAGGCAGATAGGAATAAACAATGCCAACCAGCACCGCTGACTCAGTGGCAAACATCGACAAAGGCGCATGGATGAGGCCCAGCGACAAAAGCGCTTTGTTGATCAGCCCTTCGTCTTTAAGCAGCATGATCCATGCATAAATGCGGATCAGAAAAGACGTCCAGAAGGGCGCAATAGCAAGCATCACCAAAGCGGCACGCCAATGTTTGGGGGCGCGCGTCATGGCATAGGCCAGCGGAAATGCGACCAGCAAGGTCAGCAAAGTGGCTATCGCAGCCAATCGCAAGGATGACAGATAGGCGGCAAGATAAAGATCATCCGTGATGACCAGCGCAAATGTGTCAAACGAGAGTGCGGATATTTTTCCGACA
>CANGRU010000146.1 GCA_947456315.1 Beijerinckiaceae bacterium
AAAGTGCATTTTGTTGAGGCGCAAGCCCAGCAAGAGCCGCCCAAAGCCGGCGGTTTTATGCGTTTGCTGTCCAATCTCATGCGCACGCGCATCGACAAGAGCACGCATCGCATCCGCTTGGTCGCTGTTGGATTTGTCGCGCTCTATTGCCTGATCGGCGGCAAACTCGTTTATCTCGGCATGAAGCCGGAGGCGCAGACGCTGCGTCGTGCGGCCTCCGAAGCAGCCTCCGCGGCACGCCCCGATATTCTGGATCGCAATGGCGAAGTGCTGGCAGCTGATCTGAAAACCATGTCGATCTTTGCCGAGCCGCGCCGTATCATCGACAAGGATGAGGCGGTCGAATTGCTGACTGCTGTTCTGCCCGGTCTCAATGCCAATGATTTGCGCGAGCGTCTGGGGTCACGCAAAGGCTTTGTCTGGATCAAGCGCGGCGTCAGCCCGGCCGAACAGCAGGAAGTGTTTCGGCTTGGTCTGCCGGGCATCAAATCCGTGCCCGAAAACAAGCGCATTTATCCCAATGGTCCGATTGCAGCCCATGTGTTGGGCGCGACCAATGTCGACAATCAGGGCATCGCGGGCATTGAAAAATACATCGACAATCAGGGCTTGGGTGATCTGAAAGGTGCGGGCTTTGCGCTCACGGCCGCAGATCTCAAACCCGTACAGCTGTCGCTTGATCTCAAAGTTACCCATGCTTTGCGTGATGAACTTGTGAAGGGCATTGACAAGTTCAAAGCCAAAGCGGGCGCAGCAGCCATTATGGATGTGAACACGGGCGAGATTGTTGCACTCGCCTCCTATCCGGACTTCGACCCGAATGTGCCGACCGATGCGCTTGATCCCAACCGCATCAACCGCATGTCTGTGGGCGTATTTGAAATGGGCTCCACCTTCAAAGCACTGACGCTGGCCATGGCGCTGGACAATGGCAAGGTCAATTTGCGCTCCTCTATCGATGCGCGCTCGGCCTTGCGCTATGGCCGCTTCAAGATCGGCGATTATCATGCGCAAAACCGCATGTTGAGCGTGCCGGAAGTCTTCACCTATTCTTCGAATATCGGCACAGCACGCATCGCGCTGATGGTGGGTGTCGAGGGGCACAAAGCCTTCTTGCGCAAAATGGGCCAGCTCGAGCGCATGCGCACAGAATTGCCCGAGGGGGCGGAGCCTATGGTGCCTCGCCATTGGAGCGAATTGAGCACCATGACCATTGCTTATGGTCACGGCCTCGCTGTTGCCCCGTTGCAGGCCATGATGGCCGTTGCAGCGCTCACCAATGGTGGCTATCTCGTGACACCGACCTTCCTGAAGCGCAGCGAAGATGACGCAAAAAAGGATGCACCGCGCGTGATCAAGCCCGAGACCAGCGATGCGATGCGCTATCTCATGCGCCTCAACGCGGAAGTCGGCTCGGCCAAGACCATCGACGTGAAAGGCTATTTCGCAGGTGGCAAAACGGGCACGGCGGAAAAAGTCATCAACGGCAAATATTCCAAAGACAAAGTCTTCGCGACATTCACGGCCATTTATCCGTCCGACAAGCCCAAATATCTTTATCTGACGGTGATGGATGAGCCCCAGCCTTTGCCAGAAACACATGGCTATCGCACAGCTGCATGGAATGCGGGCGCTGTGACAGGCAAGCTGATTGAACGCACAGGTCCATTGCTGGGTGCGCCGCCGCGTTTAGAGCTGCCACAGCAGCCGTTTCCGCTGATTGCGCGTCTGGGCTTTGGTCAAAACAGCGGGAGCCAGCTGCGTTGATCTCACTCGCCCAGATCCTTCATGCTTTGAATCTTCCAGCCAGCCAGTGGCCGGAAGAGGCTGCTGCATGCATGATCACGGGTGTGAGCGCGGATTCACGCTCTATTGCAAAGGGCTTTCTCTTCATCGCCGTGCCGGGTGTGAAAGCAGACGGCATGCTGTTTGCCGAGATGGCGGTGGAGAAGGGTGCGATTGCTGTCTTGGGTGAACATGCACCTGATGGCCCACTTGATGCGGCTTTTGTGAAAATTGGCGATGCGCGCGCAGCCTTGTCTGTTGTTTCCGCGCTGATCTATCCGCGCCAACCGGCCATCATTGCAGCCGTCACGGGCACCAGCGGCAAAACATCGGTTGCCTCCTTCACGCGCCAGATCTGGGCGCTATTGGGATTGCAAGCTGCAGCACTCGGCACAACGGGCGTGATCAAACCATCGGGTGCGACCTATGGGTCGCTGACCACGCCTGATCCGGTGACTTTGCATCGCACGTTGGATGAGCTGGCAGGCGAAGGTGTGACCCATCTGGCGATGGAAGCCTCCTCTCACGGCCTTGATCAGCGCCGCCTTGATGGTGTGCGCTTGAGCGTGGCAGGCTTTACCAATCTGTCGCGCGATCATCTGGATTATCATCCCACAATCGAAGCCTATCTGGCAGCCAAAATGCGTCTTTTTGAGACCTTGCTGCAGCCGGGTCAGACAGCCGTCCTCAACGCCGATTGCGATGTGGCCGAGCAGGTGGCGCGCGTGATTGCAAAGCGTGGCCTGACGCTTTTTTCCGTGGGCGAGAAGGGGCGCGACATCAGGCTCACATCCGTCATCGCACAAGGTGAAGCGCAACGCATCACGCTGCAGTATGCGGGACAGGAGTTTTCAGTGAACCTGCCTCTGGCTGGCGACTTTATGGTCTCCAATGCTCTGGTTGCGGCAGGGCTTTGTATTGCCAGCGGCGCGGATGCAAAAAAAGTCTTTGCAGCACTGGAACATCTGGAAGGTGCGCCGGGGCGTCTGGAGCGCATCGGCGACAAGAAGGGCGCGCCGATTTTTGTCGATTATGCGCATAAGCCCGATGCACTCGATAAAGTGCTCGCCACCCTGCGCCCGCTGGCCTCAGGCAAGTTGATGGTTGTCTTTGGCTGTGGTGGCGATCGTGATCAGGGCAAGCGTCCGATCATGGGCGCGATTGCCGCAGCCCATGCGGATCTGGTGATTGTCACCGATGACAATCCGCGCATGGAAAATCCCGCAACCATTCGTGCGGCTATTCTGGCGCAAGCACCCGGCGCTTTGGAAATACCAGACCGCGCGCAGGCCATTCGTCACGCTGTTTCACTGCTGCAATCAGGCGATGTGCTTGTGGTGGCTGGCAAGGGTCATGAAACAGGCCAGATTGTTGGCACCAAGACATTGCCGTTTTCAGATCATGAAGCTGTGCGCGCCGCACTGTCGGAGTGTGCCGCATGACAGATGAAGTGAAAATGGGCGCACCCTTGTGGTCGGGTCTTGAATTGGTGGTGCCTTTGAATGCGCGCATCATCGGCCCCACGGCGCTTGTGGTGCGGGGTGTTTCGATTGACACGCGGACCTTGCAGCCCGGTGACCTCTTCTTCGCCATCCGCGGCGAAGCCAATGATGGCCATGCCTTTGTCGAGCAGGCTTTTGCAAAAGGTGCCGCCGCCGCAGTTGTTGATGAAGCCCACGCCGACGCCTTGAAAAAATTCGGCACGCTCTTTGTTGTGCATGATGTCCTGCACGCGATGGAAGATCTCGGCCGCGCGGCGCGGCGTCGCATGACCGGCGTGGTGTGTGCGATTACCGGCTCTGTGGGCAAAACCAGCACCAAGGAAATGCTCAAGGGCGTTTTGTCTGCAGCAGGTAAAACGCATGCCTCTGTGGCGTCTTACAACAATCATTGGGGAGTGCCGCTGACTTTGTCGCGCATGCCCGCTGATGCCAATTTCGGGATTTTCGAAATTGGTATGAATCATTCCAATGAAATTCGCCCGCTGACGCAAATGGTGTGTCCGCATGTGGCGGTGATCACTGCTATCGCGCCGGTGCATCTGGAAAATCTTGGCACAATCGAAGCCATTGCAGATGCCAAGGCAGAAATTTTTGAGGGTCTCGAGGCGGATGGCGTTGCGATCATTCCGCGCGACACGCCCCATTATGTCCGGCTCGACAGCAGCGCGCGCGCAGCCGGCGCTGACATAATTTTGTCCTTTGGTGAAACAGCAGGAGCCGATGCGCGTCTCATTTCGTTTGAGCCGCAAACGGACGGTTCACTGGTGACCGCTGAGGTGATGGGAGAGCAGCTGACCTATCGCTTGGGAGCACCCGGTCGCCATCTCGCGCAAAACTCGCTCGCCATTCTTTTGTGCGCGCGGGCAGTGGGTGTCGACATGGCAGACGCCGCCCATCAATTGCAATTTGCGACCGCTCCGCAAGGGCGTGGGCAGCAGATCACACTTGAAATTGATGGTGCCTTGGCCACGCTGATTGATGAAAGCTACAATGCCAATCCGGTGTCGATGCGCGCGGCGCTGACATTGCTTTCGCAAACGCCGATGCCCGCCATTTTCGGTCGCCGCATTGCCATGCTGGGCGACATGCTGGAACTCGGTCCTGACGAAATCAAACTGCATGCGGATCTGGCAGAGGTCATTGCCGGTCTGCCTGTTGATCTGGTGCATACGGTCGGCCCGCGCATGAAAGCGCTGCATGAGGCCCTGCCGGCCGGCAAAGCTGGCCTTCATGCTGACAAAGTCACAGATATTCTCGACACGCTCGTTGATCAGGTGGTTGCGGGCGATGTCGTCATGATCAAGGGATCGAACGGAATCCGCATGGGTTCCGTGGTGCAGGCGCTGAAAGATCGTCATGCACCAGCACAAAACAAGGGTGAAGGATAATCCATGCTGTTCTGGCTGTCGGATTTTTCAAACTGGTTCACACCGCTCAATGTGTTCCGTTACATTACGGTGCGCACGGGCGGGGCTGCAGCCACGGCTTTGTTCTTTGTCTTTTTCTTTGGTCCGCGCATCATTGCCGCGCTGCGTCTGAAGCAGGGCAAGGGCCAGCCGATCCGCACCGATGGTCCGCAATCACATTTGCTGACCAAAAAAGGCACGCCGACGATGGGCGGCTTGATGATCCTCTCGGGCCTCATCGTGTCAGCCTTGCTGTGGGCCAATCTGAAAAACCATTACGTCTGGGTTGTGCTGCTGGTCACAACGGGTTTCGGTTTGATCGGCTTTTATGATGATTATCTGAAAGTCACCAAACAATCGCACAACGGCTTTTCGGGGCGTATGCGTCTGGCCTGTGAAGGCGCGATCGCTTTTGTTGCCTGTTTCATCATGATGAATTTCGGCACACCCGCCACCACGGGCCTCGCCATCCCGCTCGTCAATGGCTATGTGATCGATCTCGGCTGGTTCTTTCTGATTTTTGCACCTTTCGTGATTGTCTCGTCAGGCAATGCGGTCAATCTGACCGATGGTCTTGATGGTCTGGCAATTGTGCCCTCCATGATT
>CANGRU010000147.1 GCA_947456315.1 Beijerinckiaceae bacterium
CTTGCTTCATCGCTGCATCGAGTTTGCGTTTGCCCAAATAGCACCAAGGGCAAACGACATCCGAGACGACATCAATTTCTAGAACGGGCATGTTTCTCTCTCAAGGCGCCTTGCGCCACCAAGTGTCGAGCGTGGCCCCGAACAGGGGCGCTGCAAATTGCGCGCTGCGCTGTGGCCGCGCAAGGGCTGTGGAATGAGCGAACCATTGATCCGCTGCATGATAAAGCGGCACGATGTAAAAACCAGACAGCAATACGCGGTCAAGCGCGCGCACGGCGTCGGTAAAGTCATCCTGTGATTTGGCAGCCAGCATGGCGGCAATCATTGCATCAATGGCGGGTGAGGATGCGCCCGTCAGATTGAACGAGGCCTCCTGATTTGCGCTGGTAGACCCCCAGCGGCCCCGTTGCTCGGCGCCGGGTGAGGCTGAAGCCGCCCAGAATCCGAGCATCATGTCGAATTCAAATTTTTGCCGGCGGCGCTGGTATTGCACCTCATCCACCAGCCGCACGCGCATGGCGACGCCGATGCGCTTGAGTGACTCGGCATAATTGAGCGCGAGCCGTTCCTGATTGCGGTCGGTCACCATCATTTCAAACTCGACCGGCTTGCCGGTGGCGCGCTCCGCCAACACACCTTCGGTGAGCGTGAAGCCAGCTTCTTTCAAAAGTTCAAGCGCGCGCCGAGCCGCCGTGCGGTCGCGGCCTGAGCCATCTGTTTTGGGCGGTGCCCATTGTCCATCGAGTATGTCGGCGCGTACCGCGTCCGGGAAGGGCGCGAGCAGGGCGCGCTCATGCGCGGATGCCGCACGCCCATGGGAGGAGAGCGCACTCTCGTCGAAAAAACTTTTGGTGCGTTGATAAAGCCCGCCATAAAGCTTGGCATTCACCCATTCGAAATCAAACATCAGGCCCAGCGCTTCGCGCAGCCGGGCATCCTTGAATAAAGGTCGGCGCGTGTTGAAAGCAAAGCCTGTCATGCCCTTGGGCACACCTATCGGCAGGCTTGCTTTGACAAGCTTGCCGGACTGCATGGCCGGAAAATCATAGCCCGTCAGCCAGCGCGTCGGATTGGTTTCATCGCGATAATCAACGAGCCCGCCTTTGAAGGCTTCATAAAGAGCCGCTGCGTCTCGAAAATATTCGATGCTGATTTCGTCAAAATTGAACTGCCCGCGATGAACGGGGAGATCTTTGGCCCAATAATCGGGATTGCGCTTCAGGTTGAGGATTTCACCCGGCTTTATCGACACAATGCGATAGGGGCCGGAGCCCACCGGAATGTCGAGGCTTGTTTCATTGAAGCGGTCGGCATCTGTGTGCTGGCGCGACAGCACGGGCATCAGTGCGAGTGTGAGCGGCAATTCGCGATCGCCTGAGCCGGTCAGATCAAAGGCAATCGTGCGTGCATCCACGGCTTCGATTTTTTTGACTTGCGAATAAGCGGCGCGCTGTTGCGGGCGACCTTTGGTTTTCAAAAGCTCGAAGGTGAACAGCACATCGGCGGCCGTGATGGGCGTGCCCTCGGAGAAGCGCGCGCGGGGATCCAACCGGAAGGTGACATGCTCGCGGGCCTCATCGGTCTCGATGCTTTGTGCGATCAAACCGTAGAGGGTGAAGGGCTCATCCAGCGAGCGCATCATGAGTGTCTGGAAGACATTGGTGTTGAGCCCCTGCGCGGTCGAGCCCGCTTTCAGATTGAACGGGTTGAGGCTGTCAAACGTGCCTTGAAAGCCAATCGACAGCCGCCCGCCTTTGGGGGCATCCGGATCGGCATAGGGGAGATGGGTGAAATCGGGTGGCAAAGCGGGTTCGCCATGCATGGCAATGCCATGGCGGGGGCCGGTGGTGTCACCGGCCTGTGTAGGGCTGAATGTGGCTGGCCATAGAAGGCAGGCCAGAACAGCAAGGCGAATCGCGCGGGGTCTCATGCGGCGACACTAGGGGCTGGCAGGGGGCGGCGGAAGTCGGGGCGGGTCCCCTCCCGCCCGGCTCCAACCAATGAGATGGTGGATTCGTGAACTTAGCCGAGCGGAGGTCTGGAAAGCTGCGCGCGAAGGGGATAAAGAAGCGCACGCCTAGCTCTCGCCGCAATCTGACGTGATGAGCGGTGGTGCAAGCTTTTCGGCCGCAAGAGGCCGGTCATGAAAGGATGATCTATGTCCCTGTCCACCAAGCGCCTCGGCGCTGCCGCTCTGGCCGCGAGCCTGTTGCTCTCGGGCGCCACCTTCGCCCAGCAGAAGCCTGCGACCCCGCCGGCTGCTCCCGCTGCGCCTGCCGCTCCGGCACAGGCCCCTCAGGGCCCGCTGCGCGTTGAGCTGCAGCCTTCGCAAGGCGAATGGACCAAGGTTTGCGGTCGCGATCAGGCAGCAGGCAAAGACATCTGCTACACCACGCGTGACTTCGGTCAGGCAGCTGACCAGCCGCCGGTTCTGGCGCTCGCAGTTTATGACGTGAAGGGTGACGATCAGCGCATCGTGCGCCTGCTGTTGCCGGTGGCATTGATGTTGCGCCCGGGCTTCCGCTTCTCCGTCGACAAAGGCGCCACACAGGAAGGCAGTTTCGAAATCTGCTTCCCGAACGGTTGCTTTGCTGAATCCAAGGTGAAGGGCCCGACCATCGACCAGATGAAGAAGGGCACGTCGCTCAATGTCATGGTGAAGAACCAGGCCAACAACGAAGTGAACTTCGTGTTGCCGCTGGCTGGCTTTGCCAAAGCCTTTGATGGCGCACCGATCGATCCCAAGGTTCTCGAAGAGCAGCAGAAGCAGCTCGAGCAGGAATTGCAGAAGCGCGCTGAAGAGCAGCGCAAGGCCATCGAAGCCCAGCCAGGTGCAGCACCTGCCAAGTAAGGCTTTTGGGTCTCAGAGATTAGGAACGGCGGCTCTCGGGCCGCCGTTTTTTTTATGTTCAAGAGAACTGGCTGGTGGCGCGCAATGTGTAAGTGCCATCGCCGCTGACGTCGAACATGTCACGCACTTGCGGGTGGCGCACAGGCTGGCCGCTGTCATCGGGCAGAAGATTCTGTTCCGAGACATAGGCCAGATATTCCGTCTCCGCATTTTCAGCGAGCAGATGATAATAGGGCTGGTCTTTTGAGGGCCGCACGTCAGCCGGTATGGCGAGCCACCAGTCTTCCGTATTGTTGAAAACGGGATCGACATCGAAGATCACGCCCCGGAAGGGAAACTTCCGATGCTTCACAACCTGACCGATACGAAACTTGGCAATCCGGCTTTCCATGGCACTCCCTCAAGGGGCGCTTGGGTAGGCCTGAGCGGGGATGGTGTCAACGGCTTTGCTTTTGGCAGTCATTTTCCCGTCATTGCGAGCGGAGCGAAGCAATCCAGAAAGCCCCACGTGTAATCTCTGGATTGCCGCGTCGCCTTCGGCTCCTCGCAATGACGAGCTGGCAAGCGTGACGTTTCCTTCGTCATTGCAAGCGAAGCGAAGCAATCCAGAGCTTCACATGTTACATCCGGATTGCTGCCACGCCTTTGGCCGCATCGTAAAGGACAATGGATAGCCGCGATTTGTCATCCATTTACTGAGCAAGGGCGAAATAGTCAGTTCCATCTTCTTGACAGGGAAACTCACATCAGCTCAGTCTCATATCGTTCATTTTTTATTTTCTTATTGACTGTTTTGAGGAAGCTTCATGCGCATACTTTTTGCTTGTTGTTTCGTTGTGATGATCAGCGGTTGTGTCAAAGACCCCTATCAAGAAACACGGAAAAATCCTGATTGGATACACGTAAAGACCCCAGCTGAGACGGGGCATGTCAGAAAACCCAATTCATTCTAGTCAAGTAGCCGGATTTACAATCCCGCTTTCGCCGCAAACTCCTTGTCGGTGGCAGCCACTTGCCGCGCCAGATCGACCATGACCTTGGCCTGTTTCCAGGTGGCGTCATCCTGCATCTTGCCGTCGATCATCACTGCGCCTGTGCCGTTTGGCATGGCTTGCAAAATCTTCAAGGCAAAAGCCACTTCCACCGGATCGGGTGAGAAGACGCGCTTGGCAATGGCGATCTGGCTTGGATGCAAAGTCCAGGCACCTGCGCAGCCCATCAAAAAAGCATTGCGGAATTGCGCTTCGCAAGCCGCACTGTCGGAGAAATCACCAAACGGTCCGTAGAAGGGTTTGATGCCCGCCGCCGCACAGGCATCGACCATTTTGGCAACTGTGTAATGCCACAAATCCTGCTGATAGCTTGTGCGCGCATCATCGCCTTGCGCGTCCGCCAGCACTTTATATTCGGGATGACCACCACCCACGCGCGTGGTTTTCATGGCGCGTGAGGCTGCGAGATCGGCAGGCCCCAGACTCATGCCGTGCATGCGCGGCGAGGCCACGGCGATCTCGTCGACATTTTTCACGCCTTCAGCGGTTTCCAGAATGGCGTGAATGAGAATGGGCTTTTGCACGCCATGGCGCGCCTCGAGCTGCGCGAGCAGCTGGTCAAGATAGTGGATGTCCCACGGGCCTTCGACCTTGGGCAACATGATCACATCAAGCTTGTTGCCAACACTGCCGACAATTTGTGTGACATCATCCAGCACCCATGGGGAGTTCAGCGCATTGATGCGCGTCCACACACCCGCTGTGCCGAAATCTGTGGTCTTCAGCATGTCGATGAAGCCCGCACGCGCAGCTTCTTTGGATTCGATTGCCACAGCGTCTTCCAGATTGCCGAGCACGACATCGACCTCTTTGGCGAGCTCGCCTGCGCGCGCACGGAGCTTTTCGACATGGGGCGGCACGAAATGAATCATCCGCTCCAGACGCACGGGCAATTCGCGATAGGGGGCAGGAGCACCCGCGGCGAGGGGTTCGAAAAATTTGCGCGGCGTCTTGCTGACCATGATGGAGCTCCGGTTTCGCAGTGCAGCATGGCCGAGATCGGGCCGCTCGTCTATTTCGCCTTTTGAGGGATCATGTCGCTGTCGCTTGCCTCAGGTCCGCACAGGCCGCACCATGGGCGCATGACAGCCCTGATGATTTCCTGGCCCAAAACACGCGAATTGCTGACCCCTGACGAGATGGCCCGCGCCGATGCGGCAACCATTGCAGCCGGCGTGCCGGGTTTCGCTCTGATGGAAAAGGCGGGCGAGGCGGTGGCGGATGTCGCTGCGCAGCTCGTTCTGCCGCTCAGCCGCGCCAAACCGCGCATCGCTGTGCTCTGCGGCCCGGGCAATAATGGCGGCGATGGCTATGTGGCAGCCCGCCTGCTGGCCGGGCGGGGCATGGCGATGACCTGTTTCACGCTGGGTGACCCGACCA
>CANGRU010000148.1 GCA_947456315.1 Beijerinckiaceae bacterium
GAAGGTTTTGTCCGCAAACTTATCGAGCTCGTCCTGTTTCTGGCGGTCGATGATGCCAAGCAAATCAACAATGGCCTTGTCGGCAGCTTGCAAAAGCGGCATCGCGCGATCTACGAGCTCTTTTTCTTCATCTACCATGTATGAAGATGAATAGCCCTTCCATTGCTTTTCGATATCACCCTGGACGTCTTCAATTTTGGCGTGTGCTTCTTTAGGTGTGATCTGTTTGGCGCGCAATTTGCGCACGGTGTCGATCACGTCATCCATATAAGCGCCGGACACATCCATCAGTTGTTCAAGTGCGACGACGCGATCTTCGTACATTGTTTTGAGAGCAGCATCGGCGCGCGTGATCGTGCGCAGTCCGATCCAGCTGATGGCTGCGATGGTCAGAAACAGGATGGAAACGAGAAGGATCAGCTTCTGGTAAATGCGCAAGTGTCGCAACATTGGAAAATCCGATCTTTTCAGGATGTGCCGGGATCGTCGATCCAGCCGACGGGATCACGAAGCAGGGTGGTTGAAGATGATGGCGACAAAGCATCGCCGTGAAGCAGGAAATCGAGCCGGTTCTGGTTGAGACGCAGCGAGCGGGTCAATCTTGCAATGGGTGAAGGAAGCGTCGGCAAATCGAACCACACTTGTGCCCGAGCCGCTGTAATGGCTCTGTCGACCAGTGCGATTGCTTTGCCGGTTTTGATATTGAGCGAGATGGCGACCGGGTCCGTTTCGCTGTGGGCCGAGGAAAGGCCGGTGCGAAAATCATAAACGGGTAAGCGCCCCTTGTCGGCTTGCGCAAAGATCTGGTCGCCTTTGATCTTGCCCAGGACTGAAGCCACGACGTCATTGGGAAAGGTGAAGCAGCTGGTGCCGACTTCGGCAGAGATGCATTCTTCCATGGCCACTTGCCGCACAGCAGCTGCCGCTTCTTGCGCAACTGTGTCGAAGGCGGGGGATGGTTTGTTCGGCTTCCAGTTGGTCAGATCTTCGGGCCGCAGCAACTGCACGAGGCCGAATTTTTCATCATTGAACCAGAATGTCTGTCCATTGGAATAATCTGCGCGCGACAGGCTTTTCGCTGGCACATGGCGTATCTCGAGAACACGCGCAACGGTCAGCGCATAAGTCTGCGGTATTCCGTTGAGATGAATGATCCAGTTTTCAGTCTGTCCTGTTGCTTGCGGGTGGCGCAGGCGTGACAGGCTTGCCGCTGCAAAAGTGCCCGACGGATCGGAGGCAATCACTTCATAGTCTTTGCCGTTTTGGAGCGGCAAGGTTTTGTCGACAGGGTGCACCGACATCACATAGTCGGATGGAATGGCAATATAGTCGCCATCGCTTTCCAGAATGATTGTGTGAATGTCGACACCGGCAACATGTTCGATGTCTGCCTGCTCGAGGCTGCCGTTTGTTGCATCAAATGCATCGAGGAGCGCCAGAATGTCAGCCTCACAGTCTTTTGCGTGTGGCTTCTTCTCGCTGTCGACGTGATCGATTTCAATGCAGATCAAACCTTTTTCGGTTTTGAATCGCAAAAAATAGGGGTGGGCCGCATCGGCCTCTTGCATATCGCTGGCCAGCCGAAAGACGGGTGTGAAACCTGTCTCGTCAAAGGCGAGGCCTGTCATAAGGGGTGGCGAGAACGGAACGGGCAGCAAAGGTGTTTGCCGCTCGACCCGGTCTACCATGCTGCTGGGGACAGAATATTGCCGCTCCCGAACAGAAAAGTAGAGGCGCTTGTTGCGAAGCGCCTCTTCTTTTTTATTGCGTGTTGCTCGTGAGGCGGGCATGTGCCGTCCTGATCCCAGATCTCAAGAGACGATCAAATATAAGCCGTCGCTGTAATGCCGAGGCCGCCCAGAGCCAACAGAAGCGCCATATACCAGGGCCACTTCTTGCCCTTCGCGATGATCGAAATCGTCGCAATGGCGATCGAGACATGCAGCAAGGTCACGCCGAATGTCAGCACGTGGTGGCGATGTTCGTGATGTTCGCCAATGTGCAGCATTTCATGCGACTCATGCTCAAGCTTGGTCGCTGTGTTGGCAATATCCTTGCCTTCATCATCATAGCGCTTGGCTTGGTTGAGGAACTCTTGTGCCTTGTCCTGCGGGGCGCTGAGAGCAGCCACTTCATACAGGTTCTTCTTCAGGCTTTTGGACTGGAAGAAGGCCCATTGATCGCTGGCGCGTGACTGCAGCAGCACGGCGCTGTTCTTGGACGAAATCGCGCCTGCGGTCTCGAGTGTTTCGAGACTGCCGACGGTGGCCGCGACAACGGCGAGAATGGCTATGGTGACCGACACTTTGGAAGCGAAGCTATCTCCGCTATGGGCTGCGTGTTCAGCGTGTTCGGCTTGTTCGAGGTGTTCGAGGGTTTCGTTTTCCATGTTCATCCCTAGCAAGTTGCTATCAATTAAAATCCGCTGGGGGAGGCGCTTGCGCGTCTGCCCCAGCAGTTAGCAACGGATTATTCAGCCGCGTTGGTGCGGACCTTGTTGCGAAGCTTGGTCTTCTTCGGAGCTGCGTCCGAGAAGAATTCTTCGAGGAAGGTGCGGGCTGCAGCCACGCCGGACTGGCAACGATGAGCAATACCAGCCTTCGAGAAGTCGTGGCCTTCCGACATGGTCTGGTGGATCGGTGTGATCACGCGGATGTTCTTGCAAGCGCGATATTCCATCAGGCGGTGATATTCGGATTCTTCACGCATCGGATGGTTCGGCGGCACGAGCTTGTTGATTTCTTCAAGAATGCGCGCGTGGTCGAGCAGACCGGCATGACCGCCGTACTGATCCCAGAAGCGGTTTTCGAAGCTGAGTTCCGTCATGCGGTTGCGCACTTCGTCGAGATTGCCGGGGATGAGTTCAGCCGTCGGCACCAGATCGATGAGCACGATCGGCAGGTTTTCGGTTTCGTCTTCCGTCAGCAGGTCGAACATCGGGGGCAGGGGCGTGTTGTCGAACAGACCGCCATCCCAATAATGTTCGCCGTCGATTTCGGTCGACGGGAAGCCGGGCGGCAAGCTGCCCGAAGCGATGATGTGACGTGTGTCCATGCGACGATCAACGTTCGAGAAAGTTGTCTGCACGCCGGTGGCAACATTCACTGCAGTGACGGCAATGCGCATGTTGTTGGTGTCGTTGAGGCGATCCCAGTCCACAACCTGCTTGAGGGTTTCATGGATCGGACGTGTGTCGCAAAGCGATGTCCATTCCTTGTGGTTCCACCAATCGTTGCGGTTCTTGTAGAAGTTCGGGTTGCCGAGCAGCGACATGTTCTTGTGGTGCTCTTTGGGAACGAACTTCGGCACATCGAGGGCCAAGCGGCCCCACAGTTCCGTCAAGGAGCCGGCGATGTCGCCGCCCTTGGCGCCGGCGATTGCCGAGCTGTTGATCGCGCCGATCGACACGCCTGTGACGATTTTGGGACGCATGCCATTGCGAACGAGTTCGCTGACCGCGCCGTATTCATAAGCGCCGAGGGCGCCGCCACCTTGCAAAACGAGTGCGATATCCATTGGTTTTCTCCTAGAAACTTATGCGTATGAATGATTGGAAGGGATCAAGAGGACGCCATGGCTTCTTTCATCAGGCGTTCCTGATCTGCTGCCCATGCCGGATAGTGGTAGCCGAGCGGAACGGCCGGACGGTCAAACCGCGGCGGTGTTGCGCTCATGCGAAGCGGACTACCAAAGAAGCTGAGCACGCCGAGCGGGCCGATTTCTTTGAGCATATATTGCTGGATGTAATCCTGCGGCACGGCTTTGGGCGGACGCAATGCGCTGTCGACCTTGCCATACGATTGCAGCCAGGTAGCCGAACGTGCCAATGCGACACGCACATGATAGCTGCCGCCTTCTTCCGAACGACGCAGCAAGGCGACGAGCGTACCGAGTGCGCCAAGGAAGCCCGTGAGATAATCATTCGGGAAAGTGGGAGCGAGCTGCGGGTTATCAATGCTGCCCTGTGCCAGCGCCATGCCCGATGCCGACTGCGCGAGCTGTTCAAAGCCGGCGCGGTAATGCCAAGGACCTTCATGGCCGTAGCAAGCGGTGGACACAACAATGATGCCCGGTTTCAGTTCGGCCAGACCATGCGGCGAGAAGCCGAGCGAGGTCATTTTGCCCGGACGATAGCTCTGCGAGAAAATGTCAGCAGATTTGATCAGCTCACGCGCCTTCTGATTGTCGGCGGGGTTTTTCAAATCAACCATCGCATTGAGCTTGCCGTGGCCCGTATCGATATCGAACGGCGGCAAACGCGGGCGGGTGGGTGAGAAGATGTGCAGCACTTCGGCGCCGAAGGATGCCAAAGTTTTCGCGCAGGTCGGGCCGGCGATCACGTGCGTGGCATCAAACACTTTGATGTCAGCCAGCGGACGATCCGAATTGTTCTTGAACGGCACCGGATCGCTGTCCGCGATCTTGATGATTTCCACCACGGGAGCGGCTGCAACAGCCTGTCCCTGCGGATGCGCCAGCCATTCTTCATGGGTGCGCGCAACAGCAGCGCCCAGACCATTTTCGGCAATCGCATCTTCCAGCTCGAAAGCATTATAGGTGCTCACAGCCGCGCCGAGCGAACGGCGGTTGTTCGAGCAACGCAAGAAGTCCAGCAGGCCGTCACGCAGCTTGGGATAGCCGCCATGCAGCAAGATGTGGCGACCGTCCTTGGTCGGATAGAAGCCGACCGACGGATAGTCGGGATCGGGAACCGGGATCGGATAGCCGTGCTGCGACTGCAAGAAGACGCCCATGGTGGCGACGCCGGCCGCCATCACATCGACGCTGATTTCCTGACGCTTGTTGCCACGGCGCTGCCAAATCTGGTCGAGGACAACGCCCTGCGCTGCGAGAATGGCGGCAGCTGCTTCACTGACACGGAAAGGGGAATCGAAAACCGGATCAGCGCCGGTGATCTGAACATTATCTGTCTTCACATTTTCCAAGCTGACGAGCTTCATCAGGTCGGACAGGATCTGCATTGATATTGCCATGTTGCAATCTCTACGCTTGAGGCGAAAGGGCGAGCGGAAATGGCCGCATGGTCACCATGCGGCCGTTATGCGGGGCAGGCCGCCGTATTATTTGTCTTTGATCTTGAAAGCGCCCTGGAAAGAGCTGGCAGCTTCTTGTGTCAGAGCGCCCATGGCCTGGCCCATGCGCGTCATATGCTCGTTCAAAGCATCGCGCGAATAGGTCATGTAGCTCTTCTGGATTTCCAGAGCGGCAGGAAAACCACCGGATGATATGGCGGAGA
>CANGRU010000149.1 GCA_947456315.1 Beijerinckiaceae bacterium
CTTAGCTCGGGATGCCCCTCGCGAACGCCCTTTGCCAGCCCCAGTCAGCTTTGCTCAGTGTGCCTTAAACGCGCGAAACTGGGTGCAAGTTCCATCAGCACTGGAACCTAAGCGGCTTTTTGGGGTTAAATATAGATAGCTCAAAGTCAGTCAGCAGGGGTCATTTTCAGCATGTCGGTTTCGCAGGCGATTTCCTCGCATATCCCCTATTTGCGCCGGTTTGCCCGCGCCTTGTCCGGAAGTCAGGCCAGCGGCGATGCGTTTGTCCTTGCAACTCTTGAGACAATTGTGAACGACCCCTCCTCGTTTCAAGCCCAAACGGATGCGCGCACGGCGCTCTATCGGGTCTTTCTGAACGTCTGGGCCAAGACACCTGCCCATCAAATCGAGGACGAAAAAAGCCCGGCAACCGATGAAGCCGGCGCGCGTCGCAATCTGGACGCGATCTCCTTGCGCCCGCGCGTTGCTTTTTTGCTGTCGTCGCTTGAGGGGTTCGATACAGACGAAGTCGCCAAGGCTTTGGAATGTTCTCCCCATGAAGCCAGTGCCTTGATCGATACGGCGAGCAAGGAAATTGCGGATCAGATCCGCACTGACGTGCTGATCATCGAAGACGAACCCTTTATCGCGCTTGATCTGCAAACTTTGGTCGAGGACCTTGGCCATCATGTGATCGGCATTGCCCGCACCCACAAAGAAGCGGTGAAAAGCATTGAGTCTCACAAGCCCGGGCTCATTCTGGCCGACATCCAATTGGCCGATGGCTCTTCGGGGCTGGAGGCCGTCAATCAAATTCTGGGCAATATGGAAGTGCCGGTGATTTTCATCACCGCCTATCCCGAACGCTTCCTCACCGGCCAGCCGCCCGAGCCGGCATTCCTGATCACCAAACCTTTTGGCGTCGATTCCTTAAAGGCCGTGATCTCGCAGGCGCTGTTTTTTGATCGCCGCTCACACCGCGCTGAGCGGGACAACCTCCCCTGAGCCAAAGGCCTGATCCGCATCAGCGGGACCGGGTGTCATACTTTGACCGGACAAGGCTGTATCCAGGCCTCCTCAGGAAGAGCCTGCGCGGGTTGTGAAGAAATCTTTGCGTTTTTTGAAAAAAATCTCGGGTTTGCAGGAACCTTAAGCGCCAGCTTCGCGTTCCCTATTGGTCAACTTGACCGCAACACATGCGAGAGACTGCTATGGAAGAGAAAAAAAAATCCCTGCGCGGGTTTGCCGCTATGAGCCCCGAGCGCCAAAAAGAAATCGCCCGCAAGGGTGGTGAGAGCGTGCCCAATGAGAAGCGCAGCTTCTCACAAAACCCTTCACTCGCAGCTGATGCAGGGCGCAAAGGCGGACAGAACGTCAATCCGTCCAAGCGTTCCTTCTCCCAGAATCACGAGCTCGCCTCGGCTGCTGGGCGCAAGGGCGGCCACGCCTCGCATGGTGGTAAAAAGACCGCCACGGTTCTGGCCAAATAAACCACCCAGTCATCCAAAGACTGTGTGACCCCATAAAATAGCGCCGCACCCTATGCGGCGCTATTTGGGGCAACCAACAATGAGCGGAACTCAGCTCGGCTCGCCCCGCAATGGCAGCAACGGCCCGGCGAGTGCGGCACCGATCAGCACCAGACACGGACCTGACGGGCGCGCTTGAGCAATCAACTCAGGCAATTGGGCAATCGGCCCCGCTATGCGCCGTTCATCCGGCCAAGTCGCACGTTCAACTGCCACTGCTGGCGTTGCAGGATCAAGCCCCTCCGCCAGCAAGCGCGCGACAAGCAGCGGCAAGGTTTTCACACCCATATAGACAACCGTGGTCGCACGCGGGTCGGTCAGCGCCCCATAAGACAGATCATCGGGCAGACGACCATCATGGGCATGGGCTGTGATGAATTGCAGACGACGCGCCACTTTGCGCTCTGTCAGCGACAGACCCAGCGATGCTGCAGCACCGGAGGCCGCTGTGACACCGGGAATCACCTCCACGGGAAAGCCCGCAGCTGTCACACCTTCGATCTCTTCGCCGGCACGGCCAAAGACCATCGGGTCGCCACCTTTGAGACGCACCACACGTTTGCCTTCGCGCGCCAGTGACACAAGCAGGGCCGTAATATCATCTTGTGTGCAAGAGGGTTTGTAACCGCGCTTGCCAACCGCAATACGTGTGGCTTCGCGCCGTGCCGCATTGACGGTCTGTGGCGACACAAGATCGTCATACAACACGACATCCGCCGATTGCAGCGCGCGCACAGCTTTCACGGTCAACAGATCAGGATCACCCGGCCCCGCCCCCACCAGCACGACAGAGCCCTTCGGGGCCTCGCTTGTTTGCGCATCACTGACACGCAGAAGATCGGCCAGATCGTGATCTTGCGGCGATTGATCGGCTTTTGCAAAAGCCAGAGCGGTAAACCGTTCCCAAAAGGCGCGACGCGCGCGGAAGGGCAACTGGCGCGCCTGCACCGATGCGCGCCAAGCCTTGGCGGCCTGCGCCCAGCTGCGCAAACCTTGCGGCAGAATGGATTCGATCCGTGCACGGATTTCCTGCCCGAAGACAGGTGCTGCCCCATCGGTTGAAATGCCGATCACAACCGGCGAACGCTCGACGATGGAGCCGAACTGAAAATCACAGAATGCAGGCCGGTCAATCACATTGACTGGGACACCTGCCGCGCGCGCTGCGGCGCAAAAGCGTGTGGCCTCTGCCTCGCTTTCGACATCGCCAATGGCGAGGGCAGCGCCATGCAGATCGGCTGGCTCCCATGGGCGCGCGATCCACACGAGTGTGGGCAAATCTCGCAACGTCTCACGCATTTTGTCGGACAGGCTGTCTGCAAAAACATGCACCTGCGCTCCGGTGGCTGCCAGCAATTCGGCTTTCCAGGCAGCGCCCTCACTGCCCCCCGCCAAGACCACACGCTTGTCTGTCAGCCGGAAGAAAACAGGCAGCGTCGCCAACGCCGACAGGCGCGCGAGAGGGGCTGGATCAGGCTGGCGCGGGCTCATAGGCAGCAGGCTCCGGTGAACACCCCTGCTCTAGCGCCAATGCACCAGGGCTGTCCATCTGCACGCAACGGAGCGCGGCCTTCAGAACCATCAGTCCTTATAGGAGATATAGGCATAGGGAGGCTCTTGCGGCGTCCCTTCCAGGGCACCACCCGATGAGGAGGGTTGCCACATGATGAGCTTTTCAATCGC
The DNA here is from genome assembly GCA_947456315.1 of Beijerinckiaceae bacterium. Classification (GTDB taxonomy): domain Bacteria; phylum Pseudomonadota; class Alphaproteobacteria; order Rhizobiales; family Beijerinckiaceae; genus Terripilifer. The sequence goes on from CANGRU010000149.1 coordinate 3,192, forward strand.
AATGGCGAGCTCGACATCCTTGAGCGTAATCCCGCCTGCATCATGCGTGTTGAGACGCACTGTGACCGCAGGATAGGTGACGTGAAGATCAGGATGGTGCCAGGCGGCTTCGGCCAGATGACCAATGGCATTGACCACCATCAGCGTGCCTTTCCAGCCATGGGTGCGATAGGTGCGCTCCAGCGCACCGTCGGTATGCGACCAGCGCGGTAAATCGCGCTGAAGGTGCGCGCGAATGACATCGTCAGACAGAACCTGTGAAGTCATCCGCGCGCTCCGAACATTACTTCTTTTTGCCGTCCTTATCGAACTGCTTCAGATAAGCGACAAGATTGTCGATTTCGGTTTCGTTGGTGATGCCAGCGAAGACCATCTTGGTGCCGGGCACTTTGGCGCGCGGGTTTTTGATATATTCTTTGAAGGTCGCTTCATCCCAAGTCAGGCCCGAGCCCTTGTTGGCGTCTGAATAATTATAGCCTTCTACCGAACCCGAATGACGGCCGATCAAGCCGTTGAGGTTGGGGCCAACGCTGTTCTTGGCGGTTTCGCCAATCTGATGGCACGCGCGGCACTTGGCAAAGCTCTTTTCGCCTGCTTCAGCATCCTGAGCCATGGCCTGGCCGGCAAAACCGATCAGGGCGAAAGCGGCGGCCGCCGCCAGAGAAATCTTGAATGTCATGTGTTCTCCTTGGGGAAACGCCAGAGCAATCTGGGTTGTCTTCATATGAAGCGCAGCCGTGCGCCGATCAAGACATAAGTCGCTCCTCGTTTTGCGAAGATGACAACCCTGTTCTGAGCGGCACTTGGGGGGCCGGGCATCCTTTGGCTTACGAGGGGAAGATGGCAGCGGATGCGGCGTTGAAACAAATTACAGCCACCCTTTAAGGGCCAGCCCGCCCCCTCGCCCCTCGACCGTATCCGGGTGGGACAAAGTCGCAGCCAAAGCCCCCAACAGCAGCTCAAGCCCCTCAAAAATTGAGCTAATTCATTAGAAAACCTAGGAAATCTCCCGCTACGGATATTAACCATTTTGGGAACAAATGTAACTATTTGGTTCACAAAAGTTAAAATGCGTTTACGTTTGTGTGGTGCACCAAAGCGTATTTGCGAGCGGCGGCGGAGTAAGAGTATGGCGTATTTTGATCTTTCGACGGGTGGGCATCTGCGCGCCATGCCCGGCAATTCATTGCCTTTGATGAAACCGGACCGGATCCGGCCCAGACTGTCCGAACTCAAAAAGATCGGGGCGGCGCCTACCCATTTTCCCCCGCTCGGCCTGCGCGAACTCGACATTCGTTTCGATGAGGCCACCAAAGCCTTGTGGTGCGCCATGCGCCCATCAGGCCCGCCGAGCTTCACACCTTCCATGTTGCGGGAATTGATCAGCCTGCGCCGCGCGATTCAAACTTACACACAAGGCAGCGACGGACAGGACAAGTTGCGCTTTTTTGTAGGCCGGTCGGATGTCGCGGGCATTTACAATCTGGGCGGCGATCTCGACCATTTTGTTGCAATGATCCGCAATCGCGACCGCGAAGGCTTGCGTGCCTATGCGGTTGATTGCTGCGATGTCGCTTATCACATGACAAGCGGCTTTGATTCATCCGTTCTGACCATCGGCCTTGTGCAAGGAGATGCGCTCGGTGGCGGTTTTGAAGGGGCCATGTCGTTCAACATCCTTGTCGCAGAACGCAAAGCCCGCATGGGATTGCCTGAGATTTTATTCAATCTCTTCCCCGGCATGGGAGCCATGAGTTTTCTGACCCGCAAAGTCGGTTTGGCCGTTGCCCAGCGCATGATCATGTCGGGAAAAATCTACACAGCCGAAGAACTGCATGACATGGGCGTCGTCGACATTCTGGTTGAGGATGGCGCAGGTGAGGATGCTGTAGGCAAATTCATAGCAGGAGGCGCAACACGCCACCGCCTACATCTCGCTCTGGCCCAGGCACGCCAGCGCGTTCTGCCACTCAGTTTTGAAGAATTGCGCGACATCACCGACATCTGGGTCAACACGGCTATGCAGC
>CANGRU010000150.1 GCA_947456315.1 Beijerinckiaceae bacterium
ATCATCCTTGTCGATGCGGACAGCTTTGAACGTGGTCATAGGTGGCTCCTTCATTTCAACCGTCCTTGCGAGCCGAAGGCGATGCAATGACGGTTGGAAGATTGGCGTTCAATGACAGAACGTCAAGCCGCCGCAGCACTGGCCTTTCGGACCACGGGCTTTTCGACGATCGGCAGATTGATCAGGGCCGAGGCCACGCCCAGCGCAATGGAGAGCCCCCAGACAATGCCATAAGAGCCCGTCTGCTCGCGCAAAACACCGCCCAAAAGCACGCCGAGAAAACCACCGACCTGATGCGAGAAAAAGGCAAAGCCATAGAGCATGGCGAAATGCTGTGTGCCGAACATCTGACCGATCAGCCCCGAGGTCGGCGGCACAGTGGACAGCCACAACAGGCCTGACAGCGCGCCAAACAGATAGGCACTCATGGAGGACGGCGGCAGCAGGATGAAGGCCAGCGTCACCAGCGAGCGGCTGAAATAGATGAAGGACAGGATGTAGCGGCGCGGCATGCGCGTGGCGAGCCAGCCCGAGCCCAGCGAGCCCATAATATTGAACAGGCCGACCAGCGCAAAAGCCCAATAACCGACTTGCGGCGAGAGACCTGCTTCCACGACATATTTCTGGAAATGCACGGTGATGAAGGCAAGCTGGAAACCGCAGGTGAAAAAGCCCAGCACCAGCAAAACATAAGAGCGATGCGCAAAAGCCTCACGCAGGGCCTCACCCAAACTCTGCTGGTTGGCCGAATCTTTGCGGATCGGCGCACTGGCGACGAACAAGGACAGCGGCAGAATGAGCAGCATCACCAGAGCGAAGAAAATGGTTGTTTCCTGCCAGCCGACATTTTGAATCATCGCGCCTGACAAAGGCGAGAAGAGAAACTGGCCGAACGAGCCCGCCGCTGTGACAAGGCCAAAGCCCATCGAGCGCTTGGAATCGGGCAAGAGTTTTGCGAGTGCGCCCACCACCAGCGACATGGCGCAGCCTGACAGGCCAAAGCCGATCAGCACACCCGCGGTGAGTGTGAAGGTGACAGGCGTGTCAGCAAAGGCCATCAAGGCACAGCCCGCGGCATAGAGCAGCGCGCCGCCCGACAGCACGCGCACGGAACCGAAGCGATCAGCCAGCGCGCCGGCAAAAGGCTGTCCCAGACCCCAGAGCAAATTCTGGATGGCGAGTGCGAAGGAGAATGTATCCGAGCCCCAGCCATAGGCCGACATGATCGGCAACTGGAAATTGCCTGACGAGCCGCGCGGGCCGAAGGTCAGCATGGAAATGCAGCAGGCTGCGAGAATGATGATTTCCGGGGCGACTTTTTTGCCCTGTGCGGCTGTTGCACTCATTTTTCTCTCCCGGCCCGGTCTGGTCATGATCTCACAAAATTGTTAGCCTGACTGGACCACAAAAACAAACAACCCCGCCAAGGGAGCCGTCATTGCGAGCGCAGCGAAGCAATCCAGACAGAAAACGTGTAGGAAAAGTCTGGATTGCCACGTCGGCCCATGCGGGCCTCCTCGCAATGACGAGTTAGTCGAGAAAATGGACGCCACAGACGGCCAACCCCTTCCCCATCGCGAGACGCTGGTCATTGTGTTCGGCGTTTTGCTGTCGGTTTTTCTGGGCGCCATTTCGCAGAGCATTACAGCAAGCGCCCTGCCGACCATCGGCCGCGCGCTGGAGGTCACAGGGGATCTGTCCTGGGTGGTCACATCCTATCTGCTGACCCAAACAGCCGCGACGCCGCTGTTCGGCAAATTTTCGGACACGCATGGCCGCAGCGCCGCCATGCAATGGGCGCTTGGTATTTTCGTGGTTGGCTCGGTGGCCTGCGCGCTTGCGCCCAATCTTGCGACACTGGTGGCCGCGCGCGCCTTGCAGGGTATTGCGGCGGGTGGCCTCACCGCCATTCCCATGACCGTGCTGGGTGACTTGGCGCCCCCCAAACATCGCGGGCGCTATTACACCTACTTTTCGATGACCTATATTTCCGCTGGCGCATTGGGGCCGGCACTCGGTGGCATATTTTCGGAATATCTGCATTGGACGATGATCTTCTGGTTCGGCGTGCCGCTCGGATTGTTCGGTATTTTCCTGACGCGCCGCTTGCTGCAAAAACTGCCGCCCTATCACCGCCATCACAAGCTCGATATTGCCGGCGCTGTCCTGATTGTGCTGGCCAGCCTGAGTGTGATGTTTGTGCTCACCGCTGGCGGCAAGACCTATGCGTGGAACTCGCCACAGATCATCGGGCTGGCGCTCGCCTCGCCTTTGTTCTGGGTGGCCTTTGTGATCAGCCAGAAACGCGCAGCAGAGCCGCTGCTGCCGCTCGGCATTATTGCCAATCCGATTGTGCGCTGGGCCATTATTTCCAATGCCTTTGGCTGGGGCGCTGTCATCGGCCTCAATATTTACCTGCCGATCTGGCTGCAAACCATCGGCGGCATGGGACCAGCAGAATCAGGTCTCGCGCTGATGATCTTGATGGTCATGCTGAATCTGGGTGCTTTGTTCAGCGCGCAAATTACCGGGCGCATCATCCATTATAAACGCCCGCCCATGGTCGCACTCGTCATTTGCATCGGCACAACGCTCTGGATGGCTTGGCACGCAGAAGGCATGGGCTTTTGGGAATTGCAGATTGTTCTGGGACTGTTCGGCTTTTGCTTTGGGCCTGTGGCACCCGTCACATCGGTCGCCATGCAAAACACGATTGTGCAGCATCAGCTGGGCACGGCGGTCGCTGCCATGCAATTCGGGCGCGGACTGCTCACCACCTTCACCGTTGCCTTGTTTGGCGTGATTGTTCTGCATGTGCTGCCAGACACAGCGGGCGCAGGCGCAGAGGCTTTGAAAAACGCCGCCAATCGCGCCGATGCGATCCAGGCTTTCCGCACTTTGTTTCTGACCGCATCCGGTCTGCTGGTCGTGTCGCTTGCCACATTGGCGGCGATGGAAGAACGCCCCTTGCTCACCAAGCGGGCGGAGTGACAGACCTGTCATTGCAAGAAGGTCGAAGGTCGTCGCGGCACTAACGGCTAGTTACTTCGCCTTGCCGCGGCGCAAATGCTCATCCAGTCGCGGCATGATTTCCACGAAATTGCACGGGCGGTGGCGATAATCGAGCTGCTGGGCCAGAATCCCATCCCACGCATCTTTGCAGGCACCCGGCGATCCCGGCAGCACGAAAATATACGTCGCACCCGCCACACCACCTGTGGCGCGCGATTGAATGGTCGATGTGCCGATCTTGTCGAACGAGATGCGATGGAAGATAGCCGAAAAGCCATCCATCTTTTTTTCGAACAATGGCTCGATGGCTTCAGGCGTGACATCACGGCCCGTGAAGCCCGTACCGCCGGTCGAGATGATCACATCGACGCCCTTGTCGGCAATCCAGCCGCGCACAATGGCGCGGATGTCTTCGACATCATCCTGCACAAGGGCGCGCGCCGCGAGTGTGTGGCCAGCGCCTTCAAGGCGCGCGACCAGCGTGTCGCCCGATTTGTCTTCCGCCATGGAGCGCGTGTCGGAGACCGTCAGCACGGCTATGTTGAGCGGGATGAAAGTCAGGCTCTCGTCAATGCCGGCCATATTTATTGTCTCGCGAATGTATTGCAGGAATCGATGCGTCCCGATTGCAGGCCCCGTTGCAGCCATTCGACACGTTGTGCTGAAGAGCCATGCGTGAAGGAATCCGGCACAACGCTACCCCGCGCTGATTGCTGCAGCCGATCATCACCAATGGCCTGCGCGGTCGCAATGGCCTTTTCAAGGTCGCCCTTTTCCAGAATCTGCCATTTCTTGTCGGCATTGGCAGCCCACACGCCGGCAAAACAATCAGCCATCAATTCGACACGCACCGAAATGCGATTGGCTTCGACTTTCGAGCTCTGCTGCTGGGCGCGCTGGGCGCGGCCCAATATGCCAAGCTGGTTTTCGACATGGTGGCCGACCTCATGGGCAATCACATAGGCATAGGCGAAATCGCCGCCGCCACCCAGACGCCGCTTCATGTCATTGAAGAAAGACGTGTCGAGATAAACTTTCTGATCGACCGGACAATAAAAAGGCCCCATCGCCGATTGCGCCTGCCCGCAAGCAGAATTGGTGCGGCCATCAAACATGACGAGTCTGGGCGGCGTATATTTCAGATTCTTTTGCGCCGGCAGAATATCGCCCCACACATCTTCCGTTTGCGCGACAACGGCGGAGACAAAGCGGCCCATCTGGTCGGTGGGCGGTGTCGAGGTGCGGCCCGCATTGCGTGACGGCTCGACATATTGTGTCGGATGGCGCTGCGAAATCATTTCCGCGCCGCCGATCAGCAGACGCGGATCAATGCCCAGAGCATAGCCCAGAATACCGAGCACAATGATCGTGCCCATGCCCAGACCGCCGCCGCCGAAGGGCAGACCAAATCCGCCCCCGCTGGACTCATCCTCGCCGCGTCGATCTTCGATATTGGCGGACTGGCGGAAATCTTCCCATCTCATCTTCAGACAAGGCCTTTTTCGACAAGGGTTTTGTGGAGCGCCCGCAAATCTCCCCAAGCATGTTTCTTGGTAGCAGGTGCCTTGCGCAGATAGTCGGGATCAAACATGGCCAAGGCAGGGCAGGATTGGGCGGCACTCACGCCAACATCGAACCATTTGCCGCGCGCCCGCATGATCGGATCTTTCGTGCCGGTGACATGCTGCGTGGCCAACGTGCCCAGCGTGACAATGATCTGCGGCGCGCTGAGCTCGATATAGCGTTGCAAAAACGGCAGACAGGTGGCGATCTCGGGCAAGGTCGGCTGCTTGCCACCCGCGGGGCGCCAAGGCACGACATGGGCCAGATGCACGCTCTCGCGTGTCAGGCCAATCGATTTCAGCATGCGATCAAACAACAGGCCCGACGTGCCGGCAAACATGCGGCCTTCGCGATCATCCTCAGCGCCCGGCATATCCGAGATGAAGAGAACCTTGGCTGCGCCCGTTCCTTCAGCAAAGACAAGATGTGCGGCTGTGCGCTTCAGCAGGCACCCGTCAAAGGCTGCGAGCGCCTCTTTCAGAGCGTCAATGGTGGCCACCCCAGCGGCGGCAGCGCGCGCGGCAGCAATGGCTTCATCGGGCGGCACGGCGCTAACAGGCGAGGCCGCGCGCACGGGGGCGGGCTCGCTCTG
>CANGRU010000151.1 GCA_947456315.1 Beijerinckiaceae bacterium
GAACTTATATCACACCCTCTCCCAGAGGGAGAGGGTCGCTCGCGAAGCGAGCGGGGTGAGGGGTTACCCTGATTGCCGAATGAGCGTAACCCCTCATCCGGCTGCTCTGCAGCCACCTTCTCCCTCTGGGAGAAGGTATGCCCACCGCGCAGTGTCTGGACTTTATGGTTCAGAGCGCCACATTAGGCATAGACACGGAGAGGGTGGATGCAGACGGCATTGCGGGCACTGGTGGTTTTTCTGGCTGGCAGCCTGTCGGCACAAGCCGCCGATAAAGTGCGCTTCGGCACGAATTGGCTGGCGCAGGCCGAACATGGCGGCTTCTATCAAGCCGTAGCCGACGGCACCTATGCCAAATACGGGTTGGACGTGGAGATCGTCCAAGGCGGGCCGCAATCCAACACACGCCTTATGTTGCCCACGGGCCGCCTCGAATTTGTCATGGGCGGCAATATGATTCAGGCCTTTGCTGCCGTTGAGCAGGATGTGCCGACCATTGTGGTCGCCGCCATGTTCCAGAAAGATCCGCAAGTCTTCATGTCGCATCCGGGCCAAGGCCGCGACACATTCAAAGATCTCGTCGGCGCGCCGATCTATCTCGGCAAGGATTTCGTCGCCGCCTCCTTTCCGTGGTTCAAAATGGAATATGGATTCCGCGACGCTGATCTGCGGCCCTATAATTTCAACGCCGGCCCCTTCATCGCCAACAAGCAATCGGTGCAGCAGGGCTATGTGACGGCTGAGCCTTTCGCGATTGAAAAACAAGCGGGCTTCAAGCCCCATGTTTTCCTGCTCGCAGATTATGGCTTTGACACCTACTCAACCACGATCGAAACGCGCGCCGATCTGATTGCCAAAAATCCGGATCTTGTGCAGCGCTTTGTCGATGCCTCCATCATCGGCTGGGTGAATTACCTCAAAGGCGACAATGAAAAAGCCAATGCGCTCATCCGCCGCGACAATCCCGACATGAGCCCGGAGCAGATCGCCTATTCCATCGCCAAGATGAAAGAATATGGCATTGTCGATTCCGGTGACAGCAAAACGCTGGGCGTGGGCGCCATGACGGATGAGCGGCAGAAAAGCTTTTTCGACAAAATGGTGAAATCGGGCGTGGTCAAAGCCTCGCTTGATTATCGCCGCGCCTATACATTGCGCTTCGTCAACAAAAGCGTCGGTGTGGAAACGAAGTGAGCCTGCTCTCTCTCAAGCAAATCGGCAAAACATTTGCCAATGGCACACGCGCGCTGGATCAGCTTGATCTCACCGTTGCACGTGGCGAGTTCATTTCGCTGCTTGGCCCCTCGGGCTGTGGCAAGTCTACGGCTTTGCGCCTGATGGCCGGCCTTGAACAGCCCGACAGCGGCTCGCTCACATGGGGCGAGACCAAGCCCGATATCGGCTTTGTCTTTCAAGATCCCACACTCATGCCTTGGGCCAATGTCTTCGACAATGTCTTTCTGCCCTTGCGTCTGAAAGGTGTGGCGCGGGCAGATGCCTTACCCAAAATCATGGATGCGCTGACGCGCGTCGGCCTTGGTGATTTTGCCCAAAGCTTTCCGCGTGAATTGTCGGGCGGCATGAAAATGCGCGCCTCCATTGCCCGCGCACTTGTTCTGCGTCCGGCCCTCCTGTTGATGGACGAGCCCTTTGCCGCGCTCGATGAAATTACCCGCCTCAAACTCAACCGCGATCTGCTGGAGCTGCAAGCCGAGCTTGGCATGACGGTGATCTTCGTCACGCATTCGGTTTATGAGAGCGCCTATCTGTCGAGCCGCATTTGCGTCTTTTCCAACAGGCCGGGACGCATCATAGAAACCATTGAAGTCGGCCCGTCCGGCCCGCGCGGTGAAGAGTTCCGCCTCACCAGCGCCTATCTCGAAACCTGCCAGCGCGCTTCAGCGGCTCTTGAAAACGCCATGGAGCGTGCATGACATCCGCACGCCTCCTGCCGCTCGTCACCTTCGCGGCCCTCTTGCTTGGCTGGGAAGCGCTTGTGCAACTCCAGAACATTCCACCCTATGTGCTGCCCGCGCCCTCACGCATCCTCATGGCCTTGCGCGAAGACTGGGGGCTTGTGTCAGCTGCTCTTTTGGTGACGCTCAAGATCACCGCTCTCGCGCTCATCCTTGCCACCAGCATTGGCGTGGCGCTGGCGATTGTGTTCGCGCAATGGAGCTGGCTGGAGCGCACCTTCTTTCCCATCGCGGTCATTTTGCAGGTGACGCCGATCATCGCCATTGCGCCTCTGCTGCTGATTTATCTGGATGCCGACACAGCCGTGCTGGCTTGTGCCTTTCTGGTGGCTTTCTTTCCGATCCTGTCCAATACGGCACTGGGGCTCTCATCAACCGATCACAATCTGCGCGATCTGTTTGATCTCTACGGCGCCTCGCGCTGGCAACAGATGCACCTGCTGCGCCTGCCCTCGGCACTGCCCTATTTTCTGGGCGGGCTTCGCATTGCCGGCGGTCTGGCGCTGATTGGCGCCATTGCCGCCGAAATTGCGGCAGGCGCATCAGGTCAAGGGGCGGGCCTTGCCTATCGCATTGTGGAGGCGGGCTACCGGCTCAATATCCCGCGCATGTTTGCCGCTCTCGTGCTGATCTCGGTGGCGGGCATTGCCATCTGGCTTGTTCTCGAACTTGTGACCGACCAATTGCTGAAGCGGTGGCATGATTCAGCGCGTGACCGCAGCCGATAAAAGCGGCATTTGCACAGACGCGCGCTTTGTGGTGCGCTGGCAAAAGTGACAAAGCTTGGGAGACGCCCCGCATGGTTCGCCAATTTAACCGCCGCCATTTCACCGCTCTGTTGGGCGCTGCCGCTGTCAGCACCCCTGCTTTTGCGCAATCGACGCCTTGGCCCACACGGCCCATTCGCGTGATCCTGCCCTTTGGTGCGGGCGGCGTGGCCGATATTACCGCACGTGTTGTGACAGAACGTCTGGGCGACAAACTCGGCCAGCGTTTTGTGATTGAAAACCAGCCCGGCCCCGGCGGCATCAATGCGGCGCGTTCGGTTCTGTCGGGTGGCGCAGATGGTTACACATTGGCGCTGTTTTCCAATGGCACGGCTGTCAGCGTGAATATGTTCAAAGAGCTGCGGTTTGATCCGGTCAAGGATTTCACGCCTGTCTCCACGCTCGGCTTTTTCGATTTCATTCTGGCGACCGACGCCAAGTCACGCTACCAGACGCTGAAAGATTTCATCGATTACGGCAAAGCCAATTCGGGCAAGATGAATGTCGGCACGGTGATCGTCGGCTCGACACAAAATCTGTCGGCTGAATTGCTGAAGTCGATGACGGGTCTCGACTTCCGCATCGTGCCCTTCCGCAACACGCCTGATCTGATGTTGTCGTTGACGCGCGGCGATGTCGATTTGATGATTGATTCCTATTCAGCACTGAAGAGCATGATTGACGACAATCAAGTGCGTGCGCTGGCCTCCTCCGGTCCGGTGCGCTCGCCCGTCACGCCCAAATTGCCCACAGCCGCAGAGGCTGGTGTGCCCGGCTATGATGTCACCTCATGGAATGCCATTTTTGCACCCGCCGGCACGCCCGCCGATGTGATTGCCAAAATGCAAAAGGCCATTGCCGAAGTGCTGGCGGAAGACGACATCAAGCGCAAGCTTCTGGACCTCGGCATTGAAGCACGCGCAACAGCGGGAGCTGCTTTGGCCAAACAGCTGGATGCCGACATTGTCAAATGGGGCGAGGTGATCGCCAAAGCCAATATTCCGAAAAACTGAAACGACACGCCACAAGACGAGACAGAGAGACGCACATGACCGAACTACTGATGCCTGTGCGTCTCTCTGAATCCATCATTGCGACACTGCAGAGGCGCTACACGCTTCACCGTCTATGGGACGCCAAAGATCCCGAGGCGCTGGTCGCCGAGCTAGCGCCGTGCATCGAGGTGATGGTGACCGCCGGCTCCATTCTGGCAAGCGGCATGTCCTTTATGGTCGATGCAGCTTTCATCGCGCGCTTTCCCAAGCTGAAACTCATCGCCAATCATGGTGTGGGCTATGACACGATTGATGCCGCCTTTGCAGCCACACGCGGGATCATGGTCACCAACACACCCGATGTGCTGACGGATGAAACGGCCGATACGGCCTTTGGTCTTGTGCTCAACACGGTGCGCGAGTTTCCGGCAGCCGAGCGCTATTTGCGCGCGGGCAAATGGCTGGGCGGCCCCTATCGGTTGACCGCCAGCCTGCGCGGCAAAACAATGGGCATTCTGGGACTGGGGCGCATCGGCAAAGCCATTGCCAAGCGCGGCGAGGCTTTCGGGCTGACCATCGCCTACTGCGGACGCAACCGGCAGGCTGACGTGCCTTATGCCTATTACGACACGCCACAGGCGCTTGCGGAGGCTTGCGACATTCTGGTTGTGGCAGCACCGGGCGGCGCGCAGACCCGCAACATCATCAACTCCGACGTTCTCAAGGCGCTAGGCCCCGGCGGCTTTCTCATCAATATCGCACGCGGCTCGTTGGTCGATGAACCCGCCCTGATCCTGGCCTTGCGCAACGGCACGATTGCCGGCGCGGGGCTTGATGTGTTTGCGCAGGAACCCAAAGTACCGGAGGATTTCCTCTCCCTCGACAATGTGGTGCTGCTGCCCCACGTCGGCTCGGCCAGCCACGAGACGCGGCAAGCCATGGCTGATTTGCTGATCGCAAATATCGACGCTTATGCGACGGGAGGCCAATTGCTGACACCCGTGGCTGAGTGCATGCTTGCTCGCCCATCCGCGCAATGATAGCGCTCAGAGACATCGTTCACGCCTTCGGAGATCTGCATCATGACACTGGCAAGCCCTAGCGCTCTTTACGCCGCGCTGTTCTCGGCTGCCCTTTTGTCAGCTCCGGCACAGGCGCAGAATTTTCTCAACGCCGACCCGAAGGTCCCACCCGCTGAAGTGCGCGTGGGCGCGCCCCCCAGCGGCGTGACGGTGGTGGCTGCGCCAGCGCCGGCGCCAGCACCGGCTCCGGTCAATGTCACCGCCAATGATCCACCCGGCCGCTATGCCCCGCTGCGCGAGGGCAAGAAGGATACGGGCTGCATGATCACGCTGGAGGCCAGCCGCAAAGCCCAGTTGGCACCCGCCTGCCGCGATCAAGGGCTGGTCGTTTTCGACCCC
>CANGRU010000152.1 GCA_947456315.1 Beijerinckiaceae bacterium
CATGACATGTTCGAGCAGATTGGGCGGCAATTTGTCGGTCGGAATCACCAAACGCCAAGCTGCATCCCCCGTATAGACCGGATTTGAGGCGCCCGACATTTGAGCCCGCACCACCGAGCGGATGCCATCGGCGCCGATCAGAATATCGCCGCTCGCGGATGTGCCATCCGCAAAATGCAAAACCACACCATCGGCATTTTCAACATAATGCGTGGCGCGTTTGTTGAGACGCACTATGCCGGCGCACATCTCTTGCGCTTTGCGGGCGAGAACCTCGTGGAAATCGGCGCGATGCAATTGCGTATAGGGCGCGCCATTGATGCGCTCATGCTCTTCCGCCAGTGGAAAGCGCTGGATCTCCTCGCCGCTGTCATGCAGACGGAACACATAGGCGCCCGGGCGCACGCCGATCCGGTCAATATCGGGCCCAAGGCCCAGGTCACGCAGCACATGCTGGGCATTGGCGCTGATCTGGATGCCGGCGCCCACTTCGCCCAACTGGGCGGCCTGCTCATAGACCTCGACCTCATGTCCGGCCTTGATCAGGCAGCAGGCAGCAGCAAGGCCGCCAAGGCCGGCGCCATTGATGAGGATTTTGCGCTTGCGCATGGAAATCTAACCTTCTGAATTCAAGTCGTCTTAGCGGCCTGTCGGCAAAACGTTTCGACCCCAGACATGCCACAGGTGTCGCGACCAAGAAAGCCCCACTCACAAAGCGCCTGTATTTGCGCAGTGCAGCAATGCACTTTTACACCGGCCCCTTTGACAGGCCTCCATTTCTGGATCAGCATCTCAAAAAAAACATAAGGGGAGACAGACATGGACGACGTGAAGAAACCTGCTCAAGCGGTCAGCGTCCTCGGGGAAGCCTATATTTTTTCCATGCGCAATCTGCCTTTGCTGGAGCAGGGGACCACTTACGATTCCCTCGCCACCGCCCCCAATCTCTGGTTGAGCATCAAGGTCTATGCGAGTGGCGGCGAGAATGCGTTGCATGCGCACCGCGCCGAAGATCATGCTTTTGTTATTTTGCAAGGCTCTGCGACGTTCACCTTCGGGGATGGCTCCCAGCGTGTTGTTGGTCAGCACCAAGGCGTGATGTTGCCGCGCGATGTTGCTTATAAATTCGAAGCTGATGCCAAGGAAAATCTGGTGATGCTGCGCGTTGGCGGCGCCCAACGCACGATTGAAGGCATTGGCGAGCTCAATCCTTATGGCACGCCGAAAGAAATCGCGCGCCAGACGGTTTTTAGCGACGGGTCTGAAAAGATCGGCGATTCACCGCGCAATGGTGAAACGTCCAAGAAGCGCATTTATGCCGAAGGTAAAGTGTTTGCCCCGCACCCCTGATCAACAGGGGGCGGACAGGTCAGAAAATTGGGGAGGATGTCATGCCTGAATTGCCCGTCGAGGCCTCGAAATTTGCTGGCATGTCGGAAGAGCAGCAAAAAACATTCCCGCGCCGCACGGTGGTGGGCGAGCATCTGACGGATGCGCAGCTTGAAGCCATGCCGCAGATGATCTCGACCGATTCCCACGTCATGGAGCCGGAAGAGCTGTGGCGTGAATTGCCCAAAGACATGCAGGAAAAGCTCCCCAAAGTCCCGTTCCGCAATTCGCCTCCCGGCGCGACTGATCCGCATCTGCGTTTGCAGGATCAAAACACGGATGGTGTGGCCGCAGAAATTCTCTTCCCCAATTACGGCATGGCATTGTTTGGGATGGATGACATTCCCACCCAAGAGCAATCGTTCAAGCTCTACAATGACTGGATGCATGACTTTTGTCAGACTGATCCCAAGCGTCTGTATGGCTCGCCCCTGATCTCGGTCTATGACATGGATGGCGCGGTGAAAGAATTGCATCGCGGCCTCGATATGGGCCTCAAAGGCTGCATGATCTGGCAAGTGCCTGATCCGCGTCTGCCCTTCACCTCTGATCATTATGAGCCGCTGTGGGCTGCCGCCAATGAGGCCAAGGCACCGATTGTCTGCCACATTCTCACAGGCCATTCCTATATCAAGGGTGGTCAAAAAGGTGGCGTGCTGGGGCTGAAAGATGCCACCAATGCCAAGACGAATGATTCAGCCAATACGCTGTTCGATTTCATCTTCTCAGGCGCATTCGATCGCTATCCCGATCTGCGTTTGCTGATGGCTGAAAGCGAGATCGGCTGGCTGCCCTTCATGTTGCAGCAATGGGATTATTACTTCGAGCGCTTCCGCAAGGACCGCCCGATGCCCATCAAGCGCAAGCCGTCTGAAATTTTCGAAGAACATGTCTATGGCACGTTTTTGGAAGATTATGTCGGCACACGTTTCTTCCCCTGGTGGGGCGAGAAAAACTGCATGTGGTCGAACGATTATCCGCATTTCAACATGACCTTCCCGCATTCACGACAGGTGGTTGAATATCATCTGAAGGGTCTGTCTGATGAAAAGCGCAAGCGGTTGACCCGCGACAATGCCGTGAAACTGTTCAATCTCGATCTGTAAGGGAGCGAGAGCGACAGTTTCATATTGTGCCCAGTGTTGAGCGATAAGGGGACGCGCTCATGCAAAGGCTTAAAACGACAGTTGGATGTTTCTTGTTGTGTCTGGGAGCCGCTTCCTCTGTGCAAGCACAGTCAGCGGAGCCAGATTTTTTTGCAGGCAAGTCGATCACGGTGCTGATCGGCTATGCGGCGGGTGGCACTTATGATGCAACAGCACGTTTGCTGTCACGCCATATGGGGCATCATATTCCCGGTGCGCCGATATTTCTGCCGCAGAACTTGCCGGGGTCGGGTGGGATCAAAACGATCCTCAATCTCTATTCGGTTGCGCCCCGCGATGGCACGACACTTGGCATACTCTCGCGCAGCTATCCGTTAGAGCCCGCGTTCAATCCGCAATCAGCGCGTTATGATCCGCGCCTGTTCATTCCGATTGGCAGCACATCGAAAGAAGTGTCTGTCGGCGTCGTCTGGCATACGAAGAACATCAAATCGGTGAATGATCTTTACACGCGTGAGATCACCACGGGCGCGACAGGCTCGACCGATGATACGGGGCGCTTTCCGACTTTGTTTTCCAATCTGACAGGCGCCAAGATCAAGGTGATCACCGGCTATCCCGGTGGCAATGATGTCACCATGGCCATGGAAAAGGGCGAGGTGGATGCGCGTTTTGGTTGGTCCTGGGGCTCGCTGAAAAGCCGTTCGCGCCCATGGCTGGATGAAAAGAAGGTCGATATCCTCGTCCAGATGGGTCTCGACAAGGCGGTTGATCTGCCCAATGTCCCGCTGATCATGGACTTTGCCAAGAACGAGACGGACCGCAAGGCGCTCGAGTTTTTGTTCACGCCGCAAGTCACCGCTTGGCCGCTGGTGGCACCACCCGGCGTGCCAGCCGATCGCATCAAAATCTTGCGCGCCGCTTTTCAAGCCACCATGCAGGATCCGGCTTTTCTGGCGGAAGCCAATCGCTTGAACATCGAGGTTGATCCGGTGACAGGCGAGAAAATGGCGGAACTAGTCAATCGCATCTCGGGTTTTGATCGCCCGGTCATTGAACGCGCGCTGGAGCTGACAGCGGTGAAGTGATGCTCCTCTCTGCGCGGCCACCCGCGCAGAGATATTCCTTTGTGACGCTGTAGCCTTGATCGACCCTCAGCCCTTGATCGGCTTGAACTTCGGGATCGAAATATCCTCGTCATAATCATCGAACGTCACTTCGACGCGCATCTCGCATGTCACCTGATCATGCGGAATGCCCAGAATATTGGTCAGCAAGCGGGGGCCTTCATCAAGCTCCACCAGCGCGACCACATATGGCACATCCGCTTCGAAGGCCGGCCGATAGACGCGGTGATAGGTGACGAAGCTGAAAATCTTGCCTTTGCCGGACACATTCTGGAACGAGAAGTTCGTCGACAGACAATGCGGGCAGGTGCGTGTCGGCGGGAACCAGAATTTTTCGCAAGCCTCGCATTTGGGCAGAGCCAAGCGATGGTCGCGTGCGGCCTGCCAATAGGGCAGGGATTCAGGCGCCGGACGGGGTTTGGGTTTGCGGATTGTCTCGCTCATCATGCGCGCCCCAGAATGAGAGTGGAATGGCAGACCTGATTGCCGCCATGGCCGGAAATCAGTGCGATCTCGGCATCTTTGACTTGTCGATGATCAGGGTAGGTGTGGCGCATCTGGCGAACACCCTCCACAATCTGCAACATGCCTTCGCAATGGGCTTCTGAAAGCTGGCCACCCGATGTGTTGCACGGCAGTGCGCCGCCCAGACGCAAAGCACCGGAGGCAACGAACTCGCCGCCTTCGCCCTTTTTGCAAAAGCCGTAATCTTCCAACTGCGTCAGCACCATATAGGTGAAGCAATCATAGATTTGTGCGGTGTCGACATCTCGCGGCCCAAGGCCGGCCATGGCATAAGCGGCTTCCCCTGCCTGTTTGGCGGCGGTGACGACCATATTGTCATCGGCAAACCAGCCGCGCGTATTGTTATGAAAGCCGAAGCCTTTGATCAGCACAGGCGGCTGTTTCATATCTTTCGCACGATCCGCACTGGTGACAATCACAGCGCCCGCAGCATCCGAGCGCAGGCTGCAATCATACATGCCAAAGGGTGCCACAATCAGGCGGCCTGCATGATAATCGCTGATCGATAGCGGCTTTTTCATCGAGGCATCGGGATTGCGTAGAGCATGTTCGCGGAACGCGACTGCAATCTCGCCGAAATGATCGCGCGTGGTGCCGTAGAGATGCATGTGGCGCGTTGCGCCAAAGGCATGCGCCGCGGTGGCGCCGAAATAGCCGTATTCAGGACCAAACTCGCGTGCCAGCATGGATTCAGGGCGCGTCTCATTGCGCACGCGCGCTTCTTCGCTGGAATGCGTGCGTGACCAAGTATCGCGGCCAAAGCCGCAGACGATGGTTTTCGCCAGACCGAAGCGAATGGCCATGACAGCCAGCGCCACCGACATGATCTGGCTCGCGCCGCCATTGGTCAGAGTGGTCGAGAAACGCGCATTGATGCCAAGGCGCTCGGCGAGCAACTGGTGATGCGAATAGGATTCATCGGGCCCGCGGCAGAGCACGCCATCAACATCGCTGGCTTTGAGGCCTGCATCATCGAGAGCATTGCGGATCGCCTCGACCAG
>CANGRU010000153.1 GCA_947456315.1 Beijerinckiaceae bacterium
ACATTGGAGCGGCGACCATCTTCACGCGCACGGAAACCGACTTCCGTCGAGTTGCGATCGGTCACCTGCAATTTCTGCACAGCACCAATCGGCGCAGGCCAATTGTAATTGAGGCCGGACGTTGTCTTGGCATCATAGCGGCCAAAGATCATGTTGAGACCGACTTCGTTCGGGCCGACGGTGTAAAAACCGCTCGCCAACCAAGCTGCGACCGCAAGGCCTGCAAACAGCACCATGCCGCGCGCACCACCGGTGCCGCCGGGCATTGCCTGCATGAATTTTTCCTGAGAGCGCCGCAGAAGCTCTTCAAGATCGGGGGGCACGCCATTGCCGCCCCCGCCGCCATTGCCACCGCCTGATGGTCCTTGACCCCAAGGCCCCTTGGGGCCGGGCTTCCACGGGCCGCCGCCGGTCTGATTGTTCCACGGCATAAAATGTCTCCTCGGTTCGGCTTTGCGCCGCTTGGATCTCAGCTAAGCACGCGAAGGGGTGTTTTCAACGCACTCATCGCCCGTTTGTGATCCGTTGGTAACTGACAAAAGCGTAATCGGCCTCATCTCCGGCCTCGGGACGGCGCAAATGGGCCTCCCGGGCGCTCTCGCGCCATTCTTTCGGGTCGAGCGGAGGGAACAGGGCATCCCCTTCCGGCGCCAGATCGACCTCGGTCCATTCGATACGGTCCGCCTGTGGCAGGAGCTGGCGGTAGATCTCGCCCCCGCCCACCACCGTGATCTCGGAGGCCCCCATGCGCTCTGCGGCCGCTTGGGCCAGCGCCAGGGCGCCCGCAAGATCCCGGGCAACCTGCACGCCCTCGTGACGCCAACCGGCATCACGCGTGACAACAATGGTCTCGCGTCCGGGCAGAGGTCTGCCAATCGAGTCGAATGTCTTACGGCCCATAATCATGGGCTTGCCCATGGTGAGCGCCTTGAAGCGCTTCAAATCACCCGACAAACGCCACAGCAGCTTGTTATCGCCGCCGATCACACCGTTCTTGGCAACAGCCACGATAAAAATAAGCGGCAGGGACATGCTGTGTCCTTCAATTCAAACCGCCACAGGCGCCTTGATGGCGGGATGAGGATCGTATCCCTCGATGGCAATATGCTCGAAACGGAAGTCGAACAGGCTCTTCACCGATGGATCGAGCACAAGTTTCGGCAAGGGGCGCGGCTCGCGCGACAATTGCAAATGTGTCTGCTCCATATGGTTGGAATAGAGATGTGCATCACCGAATGTGTGCACGAAATCACCCACCGCAAGACCCGTTGCCTGCGCCACCATATGCGTCAGCAAAGCGTAACTGGCGATGTTGAAGGGCACGCCCAGAAACACGTCAGCCGAACGCTGGTAGAGCTGGCACGACAATTTGCCGTCCGCGACATAGAATTGGAACAGGCAATGGCAAGGCGCGAGTTTCATCTTGTCGATGTCGGCGACATTCCAGGCCGAGATGATCAGGCGGCGTGAATCGGGGTTGCGCTTGATCTCTTCGATCAGCCAGGACATCTGATCGCGGGTTTTGCCATCAGCGCCCTCCCAGGAGCGCCATTGCTTGCCATAGACAGGGCCCAGATCGCCATTGGCATCGGCCCATTCATCCCAGATCGAGACGCCATTCTCTTTCAGATAGGCAATGTTGGTGTCGCCCGCGATGAACCAGAGCAGTTCATGAATGATCGAGCGCAGATGCAGCTTCTTGGTCGTGACCAAAGGGAAGCCCTGACTCAGGTCAAAGCGCATCTGATGGCCGAACACCGACACAGTGCCGGTGCCCGTGCGGTCGGATTTGGCCACACCTTCGGTCAGAATGCGGCGGAGGAGATCTTGATACTGGCGCATGAGGCGTGTCACGAATCCGGCTTGGGCAGGCTCAGCGCCCGCTCTCAGGGGCGGAAATTACCCCCTTCGACCACCCGCAGGGAAGGCAGCGCCCCAATTCGGCTTGGGAAAACATCTTCACCCCAGAGGGTTCCGCCCCTTTCGCGCGGGGGCATGAGCCCCTATATTCAAAAAGCCGTCGCAAGACGGATATGGCGATAAATGGACTCCGTAATAAACCATCCGGACCCGGGGGCGGTACCCGGCGCCTCCACCAGAGCCAGTTGGAAGACCGGCTGGCTGTGGCGGGGGCGAAATAGGATCGACGGGGGCGTAAAGGGTGATCTTTTGCTCGGCATGATACCGCCGTTATCGGGTCAAACCTTATAGTTGCCAATGACAACTATGCTCCGGTTGCCGTCGCAGCGTAAGCTGTGCCGTCTCCGGTACTCAAGTCCTAGGGGGTAGCACTTCTAGGCGGGGCTCGGAGGCGCCTGGCAACAGAAGCCTCCACTTAATTCTTGAAGGTGTTCTGGACGTCAGCATGGCCAACGATCTCATCCGCTACGATCTTCTTGTTCAAGACGCACTTCGCGGCGCTGTGCGCAAAGTCATGAGCGAAGCGGCCAAAGAAGGCCTGCCGGGCGAACATCATTTCTACATCACCTTCCGCACCCATGCGCCGGGCGTGCGCCTGTCGACCGCCATGCGTGAACAATATCCCGATGTGATGACCATCATCCTGCAACATCAGTTCTGGGATTTGTCAGTCACCGAACATAATTTCGAAGTCGGCCTGTCCTTCCGCAATGTGCCCGAGCGCCTGCTTGTGCCGTTTGATGCGGTGACAGAATTCTATGACCCCTCGGTGCAATTCGGCCTGAAGTTCGAAGTCGAAGATCCGGCACCCGAAGATGGCGCCAATGATCTGGCACCCGCAGAGGCCGCAGACGGTCCGCTGGTATTTGCGCCCACCGAAGCCCGCAAGGACACGCCTGCCGATGCAGCCGCCGCGCTGGCTGATGCCGAGCCCGGCAAAGTCGTGTCGATCGACGCGTTTCGCAAAAAGCACTGAACACCAAGCCAATGGGCGAGATCGTCAATCTCCGCATGGCCCGCAAGCGCAAGGCGCGCGCCCAGACAGAGCGCGCGGCTGAGCAAAACCGCATCACCTTTGGCCGCACCAAACAGGAACGCGCTATGACGCAGGCCGAGCGCGATCTGGCAGCCAGGCAATTGGATGCGCATCGGCGCGACACGGACAAGCCCGAATGAGTGACGCACCAGTGCGCATCGTCAAACATTCACTCATGATCGCAGGCCACCGCACATCCATTTCTCTGGAAGATGTTTTTTGGAGCGAGCTGAAAGCCTGCGCGGCGAACCGCAATATGTCACTGGCGGGTCTGGTGACAGAAATCGATTCCACGCGCCAAGGCGCCAATTTATCCTCAGCAATCCGCGTCTATTTGTTCCATCGCGCCAAGGCGCAAACAGCCACGCCCTGATGGGAGCCAAGCCTGAGGCCTAACGCGGCCGCTTGGCATTTTGCTGGAAGAGAAAAAGCTCACGCTCGCGCAGACGCAAAAACTCCAGCGCTTTGGCACGCCGGTTGATGGCGACGCGCTCACGAATATCTTCATCCAGTGCCTCGGCCCGCAAAGTCTCGCGCTGGATGGCGCGCGCAGAAATCGCATTGAACAAGCTGGACGCCTCGACAGAGCGTTGCATGGCGCCAGCCCTGCCCTGCCAGATCAAAGTGGCTGCGGGCGGCTCTCCCTGCCAATCTCTTGGCGCGGCAGCGGTTGGCGTCACATGCGCCTCACTCAACCATTGCCGGACATCAAACATCAGCGAGATGCGCGGTGCCTCCATGGCCGCCAATCGCACCACACCATTTGCGGCTGTGATCGCAAGAGATCGCTGACCGACAGCAAAAGGCGCGCGCTCGAACTCGCGTAGCAAGGCGCTCCGCAAATCGCGCTCATCAAGATTGACTTGCCCGCGATCCACACCCGCCATCAGCCGCGTGAGAGCAGCCGGATCAGCGCTTGCAACAGTGAGGCCCGCCACTTGCGCCTGCCCCTCGCCAGCCAGACCTGCGGCGAGCGTTGCGTAAGATGTGCCCGTGGATGTCAGCTCGACATGACCACTCAATCGCCCGCTCACAGGGCCTTGCGGCCATGCCAGATTCTTGAAATCGATTTTGCTTAAAAGCGAAGCACCCTGCGCATCACGACGCAATGCGACATCGCCACCCATTGTGCCCTCGGCCCATGTCATCCGTGCTTGTTCGATGGCGACAAGCCCTTGCTCGAGACGCAAACGGAACTGTGCATCATGGGCGGTCAGCTGATCAGCCAGATCGAAATCACCCGCGCTGACATCGAGCGACAGACGCGGCGCTTCAGCCAGGCCGGGAAGAAATTTTTGCTCGGGCCAAATGCCGCCACGCGGCGCAGCCGTTTGGACACCCAGCGCCAAGGATGTGAGCGCCGACAAGCGCAAACGATCTGTTTTGACCTGACCCGACCAACGGCGAAAGCCATCCACCTCCTGATTGCGTAAAGCGCCATTGACGAAAGTGCCCGCCACAAGACCCGACAGATTGTCGAGCGAGATCACCCCTTTTGCAGAGACCAACTCGCCGCCCAAATCAATCGGCAGGGTGGCGCTCACATCAGGCAAAGCAAAGCCGCTGATGCGTAAAAAACTGCTGGCATCTGTGGAGCGCAAACGCAAAGCCCCCCGCAGATCGGGGTGTGCGAGTGCACCCCGCGCCGTGCCATCCAGCGTCAGATCCAAGCGCGCGGCATTGAGCGACACCGCTCCCGAAAAACCTTTGTCTGCACTCCCTGTGGCGCGCAATTGCAAACGCCCTGCGCCCTGATTGGTGAGCGGCAAAGTGTCAAAGCCGAGCTGGCGTAGCAAAAGACCTGCATCATTATTTTCTGCCGCGCCCGTCACATCCGCCGTTGTCCCCGCAGGTTTCAAAGCAAAATTGAACCGCGTGCCGCGCGCTGTGCCCTCGAAACGTAAATCGTCCCACGCCTCGAGATGACGGCCGCGCAAACTCGCATCCAGCCGCAACGGCGACAGCGCGACAGCGCGCTCCGCCAAAGCATCCGTGCCCGCACTGGGCGCCATGCGCTGCAAGAGATTTGTCAGATCACCCAGGCGCTGCGCATCGACACGCGCTGTCAATTCGGCACCTGTCGCACCAAACCGCCCCTGCGCTGTGAGGGTGGCGCCACCCAGATTTTCAATGGCCAG
>CANGRU010000154.1 GCA_947456315.1 Beijerinckiaceae bacterium
CTCTGGATTGCTTCGCATGCGCTCGCAATGACGAACACAAGTCGCTCGCAATGACGAACCTCAACCAGGCACCTTGATCCCGTTATAAATCCAGTCGAGACACGACCACACATCCTCGCGTGTGCGCGAGCGTTCGCGTTGGTTGCGGACCTGCGCATCAATGCCGCTCAGATGGTAGTAATGCGACCAGAGCGTGCGGGACTCGAGCTGGATGCGCGCTGTGCGTAACAGCCGCTCGTTTTCAAAACGCTTGAACGCGCTCTCATAATCGCCCTTGCAGCCATCAATGAGAGAAGCCAGCACTACTGCGTCTTCAATCGCCATGCCGGCGCCCTGCGCATAGGATTGCAAAGTGGCATGCGCGGCATCGCCCATCAGCACGACACGCCCCTTGGACCAGCCGCGCTGCGGTTTGCGGTCGCCAATCGGCCAGCGGCGCTCCAGATCCAGCATTTTCACCATGGCACGCATGGCGGGATGCGAATGCATGTAAGTGCGCTCGAGCTCGGCGCGATAGGCTTCCGTCTCCATCTTCTCGGCAAAGGTCTGCGTCTCGAAGACGGCGACAATGTTGAAAATGGTTTTATCGCGCAGCGGATAATGGACGATGTGAAAGCCCTCGCCGCCCCACAGCACCACATCATCGGTCGAGACGCCCTCGGGCACCTGATCGATGGGCACAATGGTGCGATGGGCCACATAGCCCGTCTGTGCGGGCTCGCTGTCACCCATAATGCTTTTGCGCAAATGCGAGCGGATGCCATCCGCACCGATCACCAGCGCGCCTTCAAAGCGGCGACCATCGGCGCTGATCACCACGACATGATCGCCGTGATCTTCATGGCCCGTCACTGCCGCATCTTCATCCAGATGGATGGCGGGATAGGTGCGGCATGCGGCCACCAGTATGTTGTGCAGATCGACACGGTGAATGACCATGTAGGGGTTGTCATGATAGCGCGCGCGGAACTCCGCGCCCGTATCGACCACCGTCACAGGCTCTCCATCAAAGGCGTCGATCATCATGACATTTTTGGGCAGGACGCTGGCGGCAATCACCTCGTCGCGCAGACCAAGATGGGCCATCATCGGGGGCACATTGGGGCCGAGCTGAATGCCATAGCCAATGGCACCGAATTGCGGGGCCTGTTCCAGCACACGCACCTGCCAGCCCTTGCGTGCAAGCGCAATGGCCGCACACAGCCCGCCAATGCCGCCGCCCACAATGATGATGGTCTTGTCCCGCATGACCGCTCCCGCCCGTCTGATCTTTTTGTCTGCAACCAAAACTACGGGACACGCGCCAAGCCTGCAAGCAAGCGCCCTTTCCCGAGAGCGCAAAAACGGCTAAGCCCTCCCCTCCTGTCTCAATCCGGTTTGTCCATGCCCGCCTGCGGCCTTGATTTCGGCACATCCAACACAACACTTGGCACCATGATCACAGGCGCACCGCGTCTGGCGGCGCTTGAAGGCGCGCATGTGACCATTCCCAGCGCCATTTTCTTTGGCTGGTCGGGTGAACCCGTCATCGGGCGCGCGGCGATGGCGGCTTATGCGGAGGGCACATCAGGACGCCTGATGCGCTCGCTCAAAAGCGTGCTGGGCACAAGTCTGGCGGAAGAAGCAACCCAACTGGGTCGCCGCCGCTTGCGCTTTCATGAAGTGATCTCGCTGTTCGTCAGCCAAGTGAAAGCGCGCGGCGAGGCCGCACATGGCATGAGCTTCGATGCGGTTGTGCATGGTCGGCCCGTGCATTTCGTCGACAACAATCCGGATGGCGACCGCAAGGCTGAAGACATGCTGCGCATCATCGCGCGCGAGGCCGGCTTTCGCGAGATTTCCTTTCAATATGAGCCGATTGCCGCAGCGCTTGATTATGAGCGCACGTTGAAGCGCGAAGAGATTGCGCTGATTGCCGACATTGGCGGCGGCACATCGGATTTTTCCATCGTGCGCCTGTCGTCCAAGCGTCACAAAAAGACCGAACGTGCAGATGATATTCTGGCCAATGACGGCATCCGTGTGGGCGGCGTCGATTTCGATCGCATTCTGTCGCTGGCGCGCATCATGCCGCTGTTGGGCTTTGGCTCACCCACCACACGCGCGGGCCGCGATGTGCCGGGCGGGCATTATCACGACCTCGCCACCTGGGCGAATATCAACCGCCTCTACAATGACAAGACGCGCCGCGACTTGCGCGACATCCGTCGCGATGCTGTGCAGCCTGAACTCATCGACCGCATGGCGCATGTGCTGGATCGCGAACTCGGCCACACTCTGGCTGTGCTGATCGAAGAGGCCAAAATCAATCTGTCGCAGCAAGACAAGGTCAGCATTGATCTGGGCATGGTGGAAGACGATCTCGTCAGCGCCTTTTCACAAGACGATTTCGCACAAGACACTGCCCGCCCCGCCTTGCGCATCGGCGAGCGCATTGCCCATTGTCTGACCATGGCGGGATTGAAAGAGGGTGATATTTCCTCGCTCTTCCTCACCGGCGGCACCACCCGCATCGCGCATGTGCGCCATGAGATCACACGCCATCTGCCCGATGCGCGGATTGTGGAGGGCGACACATTTGGGGCGGTGGGCGCAGGACTGACGATCGAAGCCGCACGCCGCTACGGCTGATGGATATCGTCAAGGCGGGAGCCGCAGGCGGCGCGGCAATCCAGAGGCCACACGTGAGGCGCTGGATTGCTTCGCATTCGCTCGCAATGACGGAAAGAAATGGTCGGAGTGGCGGGATTCGAACCCACGACCCCTTGTCCCCCAGACAAGTGCGCTAACCGGGCTGCGCTACACTCCGACGAGACGGCTTATAGAGATCGGGATCGGCTCCCGCAACCGCTGAACGGCTTTTGTGGCAGATTATTCAGGCCCGTGCGGCCGCCAGCAGGCGCTCGCATTCGGCAATCTCTGCCAAGACACCTTGCAGAGCTGCAATATCGGCGCTGGAGAGGCCGGCCTCGACGGATTGCGGACGCACAGGCGCCTCGTCATAGGCCTCTGCATAATCGCCCGCATCCTCATCAGACAGGGTCGGCTCGATGCGAGACTGCGGCTGGGCGACGGCCGGCCCGACAGGGCGGACAGCGCCTTCACGCACCAGTGCGATAATGGCCTTGGCGCCCTGCTCTTTCAAAATGCGCTGGACGCCGCGGATCGTATAACCCTCGCCATAGAGCAAATGGCGAATGGCGCGCAGCAGCTCGACATCATCGGGACGGTAATAGCGACGACCACCGCCACGCTTCATCGGCTTGATCTGGGAGAAACGTGTCTCCCAGAAGCGCAGGACATGCTGGGGAAGATCGAGATCCTCGGCGACTTCGCTGATCGTCTTGAAGGCATCAGCGGGTCGGTCCATGGCTCAAACTCTCTCGGGTTGGTCTGGGTTATTCGAGGACGTCAGCTGCCGTCCCGTCATTGATTCGCGACTTCATGATATTCGAAGGTTTGAAGACCATCACCCTGCGTGGCGTGATTGGCACTTCTATTCCTGTTTTCTGGTTGCGGCCCACCCGCTCGCCCTTGTCACGGACCATGAAGGAACCGAAGGAGGAGAGCTTGACCACCTCGCCGCGGATGATCGCATCCGAAATCTCGCCCAGCACAACCTCGACCATTTCAGCCGAGTCAGACCGTGACAGGCCGACACGGCCATAAACAGCTTCCGCAAGGTCAGCGCGGGTTACAGTGCTGGTGGTTTTTGAATCGAAATGAGTACGGGTCATGGCAAAATCCATAATGAAAAACAAAGCTATCGTAACTGATAGCGATACGTTTGCAATAGGAATCTGCACATTCGGGCCGATCACGCCCTGACAAAAAGACGGGGGAAGCCGAACACGTCCCCGCATAAATCCCGAAAAACGGGATTTACCAGCGGATCAGCGCCGAGCCCCAGGTAAAGCCGCCGCCCATAGCTTCGATCATGACGAGATTTCCGGGCTTGATTCGCCCGTCCGCCACAGCGGTGGCCAGCGCCAACGGAATGGAGGCCGCCGATGTATTGCCGTGCTGGTCGACGGTGACGACGATTTTTTCCGGCGCAATGCCGAGCTTTTCGGCCGACGCATCGATGATGCGGCGATTGGCCTGATGGGGCACGAACCAGTCGAGATCTGCGGCCGTTGTGTTGGTTGCCGCAAAGGCATCGACCATGACGTCTGTGACCATGCTGACCGCATGGCGGAACACGTCTTTGCCCTGCATGCGCAAATGACCGACCGTCTTGGTCGAGGATGGTCCGCCATCGACATAAAGCTTTTCGCGGTGACGCCCGTCGGAGCGCAGATGCGTAGTCAACACGCCGCGATCCTGCACGCTGCCGGTGCCCTCTTGCGCTTCGAGCACAACAGCGCCCGCGCCATCGCCAAACAGCACGCAGGTTGTGCGATCATTCCAGTCGAGCAGACGCGAGAATGTTTCCGCGCCGATCACCAACGCGCGCTTGTGCGAGCCGGAGATGAGAAACTTGTCCGCCACTGTGATCGCATAGACAAAGCCCGAGCAGACCGCTTGCAGATCGAAAGCGGCACCATGGTGCATGCCGATGGCGGCCTGCACCTGTGTGGCGGTCGAGGGAAACGTGTAATCGGGTGACGAGGTCGCCACGATCACCAGATCGATGTCTTGTGCGGTGAGGCCGGCATTAGCCAGGGCTGCATTGGCGGCGTGGGTTGCCAGCATCGAGGTGGTTTCACCTTCGGCAGCAATGTGGCGGTTGCGGATACCGGTGCGCTGCACGATCCAGTCGTCACTTGTGTCGACCATCTTTTCGAGATCGGCATTGGAGACTTTGTTGGCTGGCAGGTAAGAGCCAATGCCACGAATGACAGAGCGCAGTTTGGTCTGGCCTAGGGTCAATGTATTTGTCCGTTTCGCTGCGCTGCGCGTGTCACGCGCCTGCATCCATCTCGTCTGTAATGGTGATCCGCCGATCATCAGCCACTGCGAGAGAGTGGCGAATCTTTTCCATCAATTGGTGGCGGGCCATGTCGTAGCCTATGCCAACAGCGTTGGAATATCCGCGGATATCCGTGCCGCCGTGGCTTTTGATGACAATGCCATCAAGACCCAGAAACA
>CANGRU010000155.1 GCA_947456315.1 Beijerinckiaceae bacterium
ACCGGCATTGCCGTTCCGTTTCTGGAAGATGACGTCAACACCGACCAGATTGCGCCCATTCCAACCAAGCGCAGTCTGAAGCCTGATTATCGCGAGATGTTTTTCTACCGTGCGCGCCGTCATGCGGATGATACACTCAATCCGGAACAGGTGTTCAACCGTCCGCAGTTTTTATCGCCTGCCATCCTGATTGCGGGGCGCAATTTCGGTTGCGGCTCTTCACGCGAAGGCGCAGTCTGGACCATGCAGGCTGTGGGCATTGAATGTGTGATTGCACGCTCGATTGCTGATCTTTATCGCGAGAACTGCCTGCAAAACGGCCTGCTTCCGATTGAGCTCACCGATGATCTGGCAAGCAATCTGGAACAACGTGTCATAGCAGCCGATGGGCAAGCCCCTTTTAGCGTGGATCTGACGACACAAATGATCAGCGGCCCCGGCGGAGCAGATATTCATTTCGAGATTGGCGCTGCAGATCGCATGCGTTTGCTCGAGGGACTAGATGACATCGGCCTCAGTCTGAAACATGAGGCTGCCATTGCAGCCTTCGAACGCAAGATGCAACAGGCCTCGCCTTGGTTGCAGCGCGCTATGCGCACACAAGGCACGGAACCCAGCAAATGAGCACTTCAGCCCGCAAATCCTTTCGTGCGCTTTTGGCAAGTCCTGGCCTGACTTTAATTCCGGGCGCCTATGATGCGCTCTCAGCGCGCATCATCGAAGAGCAAGGTTTTTCAGCCATTGTGGGCGGTGGCTATGCAGCGGCTGGCAGTTTGCTTGGACAGCCGGACACTGGCCAATCCAACATGCGCGACTTTGCCGACCATTATGCGCGCATCTGCGACGCTGTTGAGATTCCCGTCTATGCGGATGGCGACACGGGCTTTGGGGGCGTCAACAATCTACGCCAAATGGTCAAAGCATTCGAAAAAGCAGGGGTTGCAGCTCTTTTCTTCACCGATCAGGTATTTCCCAGCCGCTGCGGCTATCTGCCGGGCAAGCAGGTTATCCCGCTTGAAAACATGCTTGCCAAAGTAAAGGCGGCACTTGATGCACGCACTGACGAGAGCATGATGATTTGTGCGCGCACCGATGTTTTTGCGCTGGAAGGCGAAGCGGCGGCCATTCATCGCTGCCGCCTGTTCATGGAAGCAGGCGCCGACATGGCCAAGCCACAAGGCATTGATCAACCTGAGGCTATTGCCCGCGTTCTGCGTGACGTGCCCGGACCCCATATTGCCACACTCTCACAAGCTGCCGGCCCCGCACATACGTCACCTGCAACACTTGAAAAATTGGGCGTGACTGCGGCCACACTCCCTTCACTCACGCTATTTGCTGCCGCAAAAGCGGTGCGCGAAAGCCTTGCTATTCTCAAACGCGATGTAGCTCTCGACAATTTGCACGATAAACTCATCTCGCTGGATGATTATTACAAGGTTGTGCGTCTCGACGAACAATGGGCCAAAGAAAAGGCCTGCGATGAAGCAGGCCTTGCCTTGTCAAAAAAGAAAATCTGATCAGGACCGCACCAGCGCCAACAGCGTACCCGCATATTCGGATTGCTGGGCGGCTGACATATCCTGCGCATGGGTCATGAATTTCTTGATTGTTTCAAGAACGAGGCGCGGACGCGTGGCCATGTCTGCCAGAAACGCATCTGTGTCGGCTTTGAAAGATGCAGCCTCATAAACTTTACTGGCAAGCCCCATGGTCAAAGCCTCACTCGAAGTCACGTCGGCGCCCGAGAAAATAAGCCAGTAAAGCGCTTTTTGTGGCACTTTTTTCATGACGGCTGCCATGGCAAGTGTAGGCGGTATTCCGTGCTTCACTTCAGAGAAAGCGAGTTTGGCTGCATCTGACAAGAGCGTAATATCGCACCCGCCAGCGAGTGCCGCACCAAAGCCAATAGCTTGTGCATGCACGAGCGAAACAACCGGCACAGGGCAGGCACCAATCGCGCCATAGACGCCAAGGACGGCACCCATCATCTGCTCGCGCACTTCATGCGGGCGCAAACCTTCTGTGCTTTCACCGCGCCCATCTCGTCCTTTGCAGAAATGCGCACCACGACCTTCGATAACAACGACGCGCGTATCGGCTTCTGCCCCTGCCTTGTGAATCTCTTCTGCCAGATCCCGCATCATGCCGCGCGTCAGTGAATTGCCCTCTTCAGGGCGACCCAGATCAATACGCACAACGCCATCCATACGCGTCACGGGGAAAGCAAAACCGGCCATCTTTTCCTCACCTTGCAATAAGCGCCCTCTTGATCATGTCGCTGCGCCTTGGCTTGCAGCCTAAACAAAAGCGCAACATGTGGAAAGCCTGCTCCTAGGGGATGAAGGCAAGCGCACAAAAGCCTAGTCTGCAGCCAGATCAGAACAAGGAGACTATCAGTGTCGGGATCGCTTGAACGCAAAATGGTGACACGGGGCGCTGTGCAACTGGAAGTGCTTGCGCAGGGTCAGGGCCCGACCATGGTCCTACTCCCCTCGCTCGGGCGTGGTGCGGAAGATTTTGATCCCATGGCAGATGTTCTGGTGGCTGAAGGCTATCGCGTCTTGCGCCCGCAGCCACGCGGCATTGGTGCCTCAAGCGCCACACCTACCTATGCAGACTTGCACGATTGCTCGAATGATATTGCCGCCATTATCGAAGCCGATGGAAACGGCCCGGCGATCATGGTGGGGCACGCATTCGGCAATCGCGTCTCACGCCTGCTGGCCACCATTCGTCCAGACCTCGTCACCGGTGTTGTGCTGGTGGCTGCCAATGTCGGCCATGCGCCAAGCCCGCCAAAAGTGCGCGAAGCCATTCGCAACAGCGCCAATCCCTCCTTGCCTGATGATGTGCGCCTTGAAGCCTTGCAATTTGCCTTTTTCGCACCCGGAAATGATGCCGTGCCATGGCTGAAAAACTGGTATCCGGATGTTTTGGCTGCGCAACGCATTGCGGGCGACCAGACAGCGCGCACGATTGATTATGCTGCAGGCAAGGCGCCCGTTCTCTATATGCAGCCTAGCCACGATCCGCTGGCACATGCTGAAGATGCAGTAGAATATAAAGCCGCACTGGGCGATCGGCTGACGGTGATCAAAATTCCGCAATCAAGCCATGCAGCTATTGCCGAACAGCCTGACTTTATCGCACGCGAAATTGCTGCTTGGGCCAAACGCGTCGCAGGCTAATTCCTCAATGCTCAGCCTTTGTCGCATCAAAAGCGGGAAAGGCTGAGCTGAAAGCATGAAGCCAATCAACCATGGCTGGATATTCCTTGCGCCAATCGATCTGTTTGCGCCAATCAAAATAACCCAATGCACAAGCCAAAGAGATGGAGCCTGCATCAGCGACTTGCGGATCAGGCGCATTCTTCGTCAGATGCTCAAGCCCGCGTCGTAATTTGGCGAGCTGGTGATCAATCCACGGCTGATAACAGAATTCATCGGGACGGCGCAGCCGTTCATAAGCGATCAAAATTCCTGCATCCATGAGGCCGCTGGCGAGCACATGCATGACTTGCGTGTCGAGACGCCGCTCCACCGGAAAAAGTTTCGGGCGCTCCAGCAATGTATCGAAATAATCGAGAATGACCCCACTGTCATAAATCGCTTTGCCATCATCCAAGACGAGTGCTGGCATTTTGCCTAGAGGGTTGGTGCGCGACAGAATATCGCCTTGCGTCCACGGGTCGCCTTTTTCAAGGGTCAAGCGATCCTTCAATCCGTGCACAATGGCTGCAATCTTCACCTTGCGCCCGAAAGGCGATGTCGGCGTGGAGATGAGAATCATGTGCAGGCTCCTCGTGGAATATCTCTGGTGTCAGGCAAGTCTGCCCGAACCAGTTGCACCTGTCTTGCCAAGATCCAAAGAATTGACAGAGAAATGGTCAAAAGACAGGCGGGCTAGACGCGCAACAAATCACGCCAGTCCGTTGTGTAGCGTGCGGACATGAAATTGCGCCGCAATTGCCAGGACGACTGAAAACCGGCCGCGGCCACCCGAATGGTGCCGCGTCCAAAGCGTTGGTTGATGGCATCCATCGCCTGCATGCGTGCCTTGGATACGAGCGTATCTGTTGGCTGGAACAAGGACCCTTGCACATGATCGGCCGAGACAAGATCCAGCAGCATGACACCTGCTTTTTTATACAAAAAGCCCGCTCGCCAGATGGCCGACAGGCCCTTTAATGCAGCCGTGGTGATTTTCCCGCTGTCTGCTGTAGCGACAGATAAATTAACCGTCTGGCTCGCGCGATATTGCCGATCCTGTTTCCGGAAAGAATTGGTCTCGATAAACACCACAATATTGGCTGTCGCCAGGTTTTGTTTGCGCATTTTTTCTGCCGCGCGATTGGCATAGGTTGCGACAGCTTCACGCATGTCGTTGAGCGTCTCGACTGGTCGCCCGAATGAACGCGACGCCACAAGACTTTTGCGGGGCGGCGAGATGTCCTCAATTTCCAGACAAGGCACGCCACGCAATTCCATTGCGATCCGCTCGACAGTGACCCCAAAGGCCTGACGGATCAGTTTGGGATCGGCATCTCGCAAATCCATAGGCGATGTCATGCCTGTTTCGTTCAGGCGTAGCGCCAAACGACGCGCGATGCCCCAAATATCCGTCAGTCCGATCTTGTTCAGCGCTGCTATTTGCTGATCATCGTCCATCAGACAAAAGACACCGCCTGATCGCACATCGGATTTTGCTATTTTATTGGCAACTTTGGCCAGAGTTTTGGTCGGGGCTATCCCGACACTCACGGGGATTCCTGTCCATTGCGCCACGGTCTTACGCAAATCCCGGGCGTGGCTTTCAAGATCAGCAATGCCATCAAGACACAAGAAGGCCTCATCAATGGAATAGACTTCCAAGCTGGGAGAAAACTGGCGCAATGTGCGCATCACCCGCGCACTCATATCGCCGTAAAGCGCATAATTGCTGGAGCGTATCTTCACACCCAGTTGCTCAAAATTCTCTTTGTTCAAATGCCAGGGCGCACCCATTTCGACGCCGAGCGC
>CANGRU010000156.1 GCA_947456315.1 Beijerinckiaceae bacterium
ACATCAACCTGACGCAAAAACCCGATCCATCGCTTTTCAAGATCAATTACGAGCGTTTCGACTAAGCTCGTTCTGGAAAACATTTTCCTAGGCTTGAAGCAGTTTTTTCTTTGTGTCACCTCATGATGAAGCGAGGTGACCTGTGTCCTTAAAAATTGCGACTTGGAATATCAATTCTGTCCGGCTGCGCATGCCGATCGTGCTGCGTTATCTAAAGTCGCACGGGCCGGATGTCCTTTGTCTCCAGGAAACAAAATGTCGCGACAGTGAGTTTCCTTCAAGCGATTTGCGCGCTGCTGGTTATCAGCATCTCGCGATCAATGGCCAGAAGGGTTATCATGGCGTGGCCATTGCCTCGCGTATGCCGCTTGCAGATATCGACAAGCACGAATTCTGCAACATGGGTGACGCCCGCCATATTTCAGCAAAAGTCATCACCGGACAGCGCCAGATTACGGTTCATAATTTCTACGTGCCCGCGGGCGGTGATATCGCTGATCGTGAGCTCAATCCTAAATTCGGCCACAAGCTCGATTTCCTTGACGAAATGGCTGAGTGGATGACAGCTGAAAAACTTGCCCACACACCATCTGTTCTTGTTGGCGATCTGAATATTGCACCACTTGAACATGACGTGTGGAGCCACAAGGCTTTGGTCAAAGTTGTCAGCCACACGCCCATCGAAGTCGAAAGATTGAAAAAAGTGTTTGAAGCGGGTCCATGGGTGGACGCGCTCCGCACAAAAATTCCGGAAGATCAAAAGCTCTACACATGGTGGAGCTACCGCTCTCCGGATTGGGAAAGCGCCAATAAAGGTCGCCGTCTTGATCATGTTTGGCTAAGCGCTGATCTAAAATCGGCGCTGGCAGATCTGGATATTTTGAAAGATGCGCGCGGTTGGGAGCGCCCGTCAGATCATGTGCCCGTGATGATTTCGCTCAAGGATGAATAGTCAAAAACCTTCATGCGCAAGGGTTTTTGTGAGCGCTGTTAGACGCGCCTCAATCGAGGCTCGTGCTTTTTGAGCTGACTTTGGATATTCTTTCATCACACGATGAAACACATGCCGTCCGATTTGCATCACCGTTGCGGGTTCACGCGCAATGATGGTTGCCGGCCGCTCTGTGTTTGTGAACAAAGCCATTTCACCAATTAATGAAAAGGGGGAAATGATTTTCTGCATCTCCGGATGTGCTGGATCTTCAATCTGAAACGATCCGGAGAGGACAAAAAAACCATCTTGGGAGGGTTCACCCTTGCGGAAAAGCACATCTCCCATCCGCAAGATTCGGGTCTCTGCAGAAAAGGCCAAAAGCCTGAGAGCGTCAGGCTCTATTTCCTGAAAAAGTGGAAGCCGCGCCATATCGCGGACGTCATCTTCGAGAGCCATCTCATCCCGCCTTTATTTAAGGGACGAGTTTATATCCCCCTGCATCAGTTACCAAGAGCTGAGCGCTAGCTGGGTTCACTTCGATCTTCTGACGCAGACGATAAATGTGCGTTTCCAGAGTATGTGTAGTCACAGCAGCATTATAGCCCCAGACTTCACGCAGCAGCACATCCCGCGTCACCACCTGCTGACCCGCACGGTAAAGGAAGCGCAGAATTGACGTTTCCTTTTCCGTTAGCCGGAGTTTTCCGCCCTTTTCGGTCGTCAAAAGCTTTGAGCCGGGCTTGAACATGTAGGGGCCGATGCGGAAAACCGCATCGTCACTGGCCTCATGCTGGCGCATATGAGCGCGAATGCGCGCCAAAAGAACGGCAAACCGGAAAGGCTTGGTGACATAGTCATTGGCACCTGATTCGAGCCCGATGACCGTATCTTCGTCCGTATCGTGGCCGGTGAGCATAATGACGGGGCTTTTGAAGCCGGCCTCCCGCATTTTCTTGACTGCCTCACGCCCATCAAGATCTGGCAGGCCGACGTCCATCAGCACGAGATCTGGAGCCTCATCCTTGGCCGCGGTCATAGCCGCGAGGGCACAATCCGCTTGAACCACCGAAAATTCAGGATGAAAGGCCAATTGCTCTGCCAGAGCAGACCGCAAATCATGGTCATCGTCAGCGATCAAAATCTTTCGGACTTGGTTCATTGATTTTCACCCCACCCATCAACCTATATCTATTACGTGGAAGGTGTGGCTTCCAGATGTGACCTGCGATGGTAAGCTCAACTCTATGTGTTCGAATAAAAAACTGACCCGGCTGGTTATTCGCCAGACATCCCCGCACCAGATGCCCTGGGCAGCTCGCATTCACGTCGGGCCGTTGATCATCCGGGCTGCCATCGGCAAAAGCGGTATCTCGCACGCCAAACGGGAAGGTGACGGAAAGACGCCAGCCGGCCGCTTTCTGCTGCGCCAAGGTTGGTATCGGGGAGACCGGATGCTGCGCTTATGCTGCACCCCCAACCTAAAATTGCTGCGCAGCAATTTTGGCTGGTGCGACCAAAGCGGCGCGCGTCTTTACAATAGGCCTGTGCCTGCTGGCGACCGGCTTGGCCACGAAAAACTATGGCGAGATGACGATGTTTATGACATTGTTTTCGCAACAAGCCATAATGAAAGGCCACGCATTCAGGGCGCGGGCAGTGCCATTTTCTTTCATCTGGCGCGAGCAGATTATTCCGGAACCGAAGGATGCATTGCCATTTCAAAGGATGCCATGCGTCGACTTTTGCCCCGATTAGGCAAGAAAGTTCTTTTAGAAATAAAGAGTTAGACAGATTCAGCCGGATCATGACGGGTGCCGAAAATGGCTGAGCCGACCCTGACATGGGTTGCACCGAGTTGGATACCCAACTCATAATCCGCGCTCATGCCCATGGAGAGCTTGGCTAAACCATTGCGCCGGGCAATGGTCGAGAGCAAAGCAAAATGTGGGGAAGCCTGCTCGTCAGCCGGCGGAATGCACATGAGGCCTGTCACGGGGAGCGCACAGGTTTCGCGGCAAAAGGCGATAAAAGCATCGGCCTCTTCTGGAAGAATGCCTGCCTTCTGAGGCTCGCGTCCCGTATTGACCTCGATGTAAAGCTCGGGACGCCGGTCCGTGGTCTGAAACTCCTTCGCCAAAGCTTCGGCCAAACGGGGACGGTCTAGCGTTTCGATGACATCAAAAACCGCCACGGCCTCACGCACCTTATTGGTCTGTAGGGGACCGATCAGGTGGAGCTCGATGTTTGGGAAGCGGCGGCGAAGATCAGGCCACTTTTTCTGGGCCTCTTGGACCCGATTTTCACCAAAAACCTGCTCGCCAGCCTCGAGGGCGGGAAGAATATCGTCAGCTGACTTGGTTTTGGTGACACAAACGAGCTGAACAGAGCCGGCAAGACGACCTGCATCCTGCTCGGATCGGGCAATACGCGCCCTCACCACTTGCAAAGCTTCCGCAACATGGTTTGTGCCGGCCTGGTCCATTCGAAAACTCCTGTTTCGAGCCCGATTTAGCAGGGCGTGATGCAATTGCCTATCAGGGGTCAGAAAGATTGACCCCTGCCGCGAAATCATGCTCATTGCCGAACATTCACGTAAGTGCAAAGCCCACCAGGCTGCAGATTCAAGAGCATTGATCAGTTCATGACGTCGGAACGCTACAACCCGCGGGATGCGGAAAAAAAATGGCAGAAAATCTGGGCGGAACGCGACACGTTCCGGACTGACAATTCTGATCCACGACCAAAATATTATGTTTTGGAAATGTTTCCCTATCCGTCCGGCCGCATCCACATGGGCCACGTCCGCAATTATGCCATGGGCGATGTGGTGGCGCGCTACAAGCGGGCACGCGGTTTCAATGTCTTGCATCCGATGGGATGGGACGCATTTGGAATGCCGGCTGAAAACGCCGCCATGCAGAACAAAAGCCATCCGGCAAAGTGGACTTATGCCAATATTGCCACCATGCGCGGCCAGCTCAAATCAATGGGTCTGTCGCTCGACTGGTCGCGTGAAATCGCCACTTGTGATCCGAGCTATTACAAACACCAGCAACGCCTCTTCCTCGATTTTTTGAAAGCTGGTCTCGTCACCCGCAAAAAATCGAAAGTGAACTGGGATCCTGTTGACCAGACAGTGCTTGCCAATGAGCAAGTCATTGATGGGCGTGGATGGCGCTCTGGTGCTGTCATCGAACAACGCGAATTGACGCAGTGGTTTTTGAAGATCACCGACTTCGCTCAAGATCTGTCTGACTCTTTGGATGATTTGCATCGTTGGCCCGAAAAAGTTCGGCTGATGCAAAAGAACTGGATCGGCCGCTCGGAAGGTCTGCGCGTCCGTTTTCAATTGTCTGACAATTCCATTACGACAGAGCGTAGCGTCGACGTTTATACGACACGACCCGACACTCTGTTTGGTGCAAAATTTCTTGCCTTGTCAGCCGATCATCCGCTCGCAGTGGAAGCTGGGAAAAAAGACCCTAAAATTCAGGCTTTCATTGAAGAATGCCGGAAGATGGGTACATCCGTTGCGACCCTTGAAACGGCTGAGAAAAAAGGGGTCGACACGGGTCTTCGTGTTCAGCATCCATTCGGTTCATCCTGGCAAATCCCGGTCTGGATCGCCAATTTCGTGCTGATGGATTACGGCACTGGCGCCATCTTTGGCTGCCCTGCCCATGACCAGCGCGATCTTGATTTTGCGCGCGCCTATAATCTGGGTGCCACGCCTGTTGTATGTCCGGCCGGACAGGATGCAGCAACCTTTACCATTGGAAATGTCGCTTACGATGGCGATGGCACGCTCATCAATTCTCGCTTCCTCGACGGGATGGAAATTTCGGCGGCTAAAGATGAAGTGATGCGCCGCCTTGAAGCAGTGCAAATTGATGGCAAGCCGCAAGGCGAACGTCAGGTTAATTTCAAATTGCGTGATTGGGGTATATCGCGCCAACGCTACTGGGGTTGCCCTATCCCGGTCATTCACTGCGATGATTGCGGAACCCTGCCCGTTCCTGTTGCCGACCTTCCTGTGACGTTGCCGGAAGATGTCACTTTTGATCGGCCGGGAAACCCGCTCGACCAT
>CANGRU010000157.1 GCA_947456315.1 Beijerinckiaceae bacterium
GAACCGGGCGCGGTGATCGTCTTTGCCGGTGCGCGCGTGATTGAGCAGACAATCCGCGAGCGTCTGCCGGAAGGTTTCCAGCGCGCCGAATATCTGAAGGCGCATGGCATGGTTGATATGGTCGTGCCCCGCACGGACATGCGCGCCACACTGGCGCGTCTGTGTCGTCTGCTCACCAACGCACCGGCTGCGGCCTAATCCGGTGAGCGCCGGCGCGCCAGGCTCGCCAAAATCTGAGGAAATGCTGGAGCGTTTCCTCTCGCTGCACCCGCGCAAAATTGATCTCTCGCTTGGCCGGACCTTCGATCTGCTGGCCAAGCTCGGACACCCCGAGCAAAAATTGCCGCCTGTCATTCATGTGGCGGGAACCAATGGCAAAGGCTCCACCGTGGCGCTGATGCGCGCCATGCTGGAAGCATCAGGCAAAAGCGTCCACGTCTATACATCCCCCCACCTTGTGCATTTTCATGAGCGCATCCGCTTGGGGCAAAAGGGGCGCGGGCGTCTCGTCACCGAAGCCGAATTGGTCGACGCTTTCGCGCGTTGCGAGAGCGCCAATGCAGGCGCGCCGGTGACCATGTTTGAAATCACCACCGCCGCAGCGCTTCTGCTGTTCAGCGAACACAAGGCTGACTATCTGTTGCTCGAAGTCGGGCTTGGTGGCCGCTATGATTCCACCAATGTCATTGATGCGCCGCTGGCCAGCGTGATTACGCCTGTGTCGATGGACCACCCCGAATTTCTAGGGCACACGATTGCCGAGATCGCCTCGGCCAAAGCCGGAATCATCAAATCCGGCGCACCCGTCTTTATTGCCCAACAACTCGAAGAGGCCTTGCGGGAGTTTGAGCGCGAAGCGCGGTTGATGCGCACAACAATCCGCCTCGCAGATCGCGACTTTTCTGCCCGCGAAGAAAATGGCCGCCTGATTTATGAAGATGCTCAAGCGCTGCTTGACCTGCCATTGCCCCGTCTGCCCGGGCCACACCAGATCGACAATGCAGCACTCGCCATTGCATGCCTGCGCCACTGCGTGCCTGATCTGACACAAGACGCCATGGCGCAAGGTCTCACCCATGCTGAATGGCCGGCGCGCTTGCAAAATCTGACGCGCGGCGCTCTGCTTGATCTGACACCTGCAGGCGCTGAACTTTGGCTGGATGGCGCACATAATGAAGCGGGCGGGCGCGTGCTGGCACAAGCCATGGCGCAATTTGATCAGCGCCAGCCGCGGCCCCTGATCTTGCTCTGCGGCTCGCTGGCCACCAAAGACACGAGCGGCTTTTTGCGCCATTTTAGCGGATTGGCGCAGGAGCTCATCGCACTGCCCATTCCCGGCGAACATGTGGCCCGCGAGGCGACCGAAATTGCCGGTCTCGCCCAAGCCGCCAATATCCCCTCGTCTGTTGCAGACGGAGTTGCTGAAGCGCTCACCACTTTGCGCGCCCGCAGCTGGGCGGTGGCCCCGCGAATTCTGATCTGCGGTTCACTTTATCTGGCGGGCGAGATTCTCAAGGCCAATGGCACACCACCCGATTGAGGGCTAGACTGACGCCATGAATACAATCGATCGGCCAGCACATCCCGGACGCGGGGGACATGCACGCAGCACGCAAAAAGGGCGTGTCGCGGACGAAGCCGCTTTGCAGGAGATTGCTGCCCTCATTGGCGATGGCGCTTGGCAACGTGATCTTCTGATCGAATATTTGCATGTCATACAGGATCATTATGGCTGCATTTCCGCACGCCATCTGGCTGCACTCGCGGAACACCTGCGTATCGGATTAGCGGAAGCCTATGAGACGGCCACTTTCTATGCGCATTTCGATGTGGTGAAGGAAGACAGCACACCTGTTGCGCCGCTCACCATCCGCATCTGCGACAGCATCGGCTGTGCCATGGCGGGTGCTGAAGCGCTGCTTGCTGATTTGAAAAAGACTGCGCCAAAAAATATCCGCATTCAGCGTGTCCCCTGCATCGGCCAATGCGCTGAGGCGCCGGCTGCCGTTGTCGGCACAAAAGTCGTCGTGCATGCCTCATCACAAAAGCTGACTTCATGCGCAGACAGTGGCGAGCATAGGGCGGATGAAAAAAGCCCTCCTGATTACACCACTTATAGCGCGCATGGCGGCTACGAACTGTATCAAGCAATCTGCAGCGGCAAATTGCCAGCAGACCATGCTTTGGATGTTATCGAGGCCTCTGGGCTTCGCGGTATGGGCGGCGCCGGCTTTCCGACGGCCCGCAAATGGCGGGCCGTGAAATCCGCAGCCGGCATCAAATATCTCGTCATCAATGCAGATGAAGGCGAACCCGGAACTTTCAAGGATCGATTCATTCTTGAACATGATCCCCATCGTGTTCTTGAAGGGGCTTTGATGGCAGCCACCATCATAGGCGCAAACGAAATTTATTTTTATCTGCGCGATGAATATGCGGGGCTGCGCGCAATGCTCACACGCGAAATTGCCAAGCTCCCTGCTGATGGGCCACGCATTCATTTGCGTCGCGGCGCAGGCTCATATGTGTGCGGAGAAGAATCAGCCCTCATCGAATCACTCGAAGGCAAGCGCGGCTATCCACGCCAGCGCCCACCTCTGCCCGTTGAATCGGGTCTCTTCGGCCGCCCGACTGCGACCAATAATGTCGAGACACTCTTTTTCCTGCGTGACATTCTCGAACGCGGAGCTGAGTGGTGGCGTGCGCAAGGGCGTAAGGGCGGTATTGGTTTGCGGCACTATTCTGTGTCAGGGCGCGTCAAAAATCCCGGCGTCAAACTCGCGCCTGCCGGCCTGACGCTTCATGACTTGTTGCAAGACTATTGTGGCGGCATGGCCGATGGCCATGAATTACTCGCCTATCTGCCCGGTGGGGCCTCGGGTGGAATCATGCCTGCGCGGTTGAGCCATGTTCCACTCGATTTCGGCGCACTCGAGCCACACGGCTGCTTCATCGGCTCGGCTGCCATCATTGTCTTGTCGCAGCATGATGATCTCAAAAGTGCGGCACGTAATCTCATGGCCTTTTTCGCGGATGAATCCTGCGGACAATGCACGCCCTGTCGACTTGGCACCGCCAAATCGCTCAAGCTGATGCAGGCTGAACATTGGGATGTGCCATTGCTGAAGGATCTCGCCGAGGTCATGCGCGATGCCTCCATCTGCGGTCTGGGGCAAGCAGCGCCCAATCCGGTGCAATCTTTGTTGCGCTATTTCCCTCACCTGTTCGAGGGAGATCAGGCATGAGTGAAACCATTCGCTTTATGCTCGACGGGCAAGAGGTGGAGGCACAGGCCGATGAGACCATCTGGCAGGTGACCAAACGTCGTGGAACGTCGATCCCGCATTTGTGTCATCGCGATGCGCATGGCTATCGCCCCGATGGCAATTGCCGCGCCTGCATGGTCGAGATCAAGGGCGAGCTTGTGCTCGCACCCTCCTGTCGCCGCCATCCAACGCCCAATATGGATGTTACCACCGATAGCGCACGCGCTGAAAAATCCCGTGCGCTGGTGATGGAATTGCTGCTGGCTGACCAGCCCGCACGGGCCAGCTCGCATGATCCTGATTCAGATTTCTGGCATCAGGCTGATCTCGTTGGCATCACAACCAGCCGCTTTCCCAAAGCTGCCGAGACACCGGATGTCGATGCAAGCCATCCCGCCATGCGTGTCAATCTGGATGCCTGCATTCAATGCGGTCTGTGTGTGCGCGCCTGCCGCGAGGTTCAGGTCAATGATGTGATCGGCATGGCTTATCGCCATGATCATGCAAAAATCGTTTTTGATTTTGATGATCCAATGGGTGAGTCCACCTGTGTGGCTTGTGGCGAATGTGTGCAGGCCTGCCCGACAGGAGCGCTCATGCCAGCCAGTCTGCTGGATGAAACTCAACTGCGCACCGTCTTTCCAGACCGCAAGGTTGATTCACTTTGCCCCTATTGCGGTGTTGGCTGTCAGGTCACCTATGAGGTGAAAGACAATGTCATCATCAATGCGCAAGGTCGTGATGGCCCTGCCAATCACAACCGGCTGTGTGTGAAGGGCCGCTTTGGTTTCGATTACATTGCTCACCCGCATCGTCTGACGAAGCCTCTGGTGCGCCTATCCGGCAAAGCAAAGCATGCCCATGATGTGGTTGATCCCGCCAATCCCTTCACGCATTTTCGTGAAGCAAGCTGGGACGAAGCGTTCGATATCGCCGCACATGGCTTGAAAAAGATTCGCGAAAAGCAAGGGCCACGCGCATTGGCCGGCTTTGGCTCCGCCAAAGGCTCGAATGAAGAAGCCTATCTCTTCCAGAAACTCGTGCGCACTGGCTTTGGTAGCAATAATGTCGATCATTGCACACGCCTGTGTCACGCGTCATCCGTTGCCGCTTTGATGGAAGGGCTCTCGTCGGGTGCTGTTTCAGCGCCGTTCGAAGCTGCACGCGATGCCGATTTCATTCTGGTGATCGGCGCCAATCCGGCCGTCAATCATCCGGTGGCAGCAACCTTTATCAAAAATGCAGCGCGCAAAGGCGCCAAACTTGTCATCATTGATCCGCGCCACCAGTCCTTGTCGCGACATGCATGGAAACATTTGGCATTCAGGCCCGGTAGCGATGTGGCTCTGCTCAGTGCGCTGTTGAATGTGATCATCAGCGAAAATCTGGTCAATCGCGCCTTTATCGAAGCCCATACTTCGGACTTTGAAGCCCTTGTTACACATGTTGCAGATTTCACGCCCGAACGGATGGCGCCACTTTGCGGCATTGACGCACAGACTTTGCGTGACGTGGCGCGTGCTTATGCCACCTCGCGCGCATCTCTCATCTTCTGGGGCATGGGCATCAGCCAGCATGTGCATGGCACGGATAATGCGCGCTGTCTGATTGCGCTGGCCCTGATTACGGGACAAATCGGTCGCCCCGGCACCGGCTTGCATCCCTTGCGCGGTCAAAACAATGTGCAAGGCGCATCAGACGCTGGCCTCGTGCCTATGCTTTATCCTGATTATCGCAGTGTCGAATC